>DAIDKA010000197.1 GCA_027451085.1 Gammaproteobacteria bacterium | reverse complement strand
CGGCAGCACGCCGGCCTTCACGGTGATCGGACGGATGGTGGTGGTGTCGCGGCCGTCGATGCGCGGGTGGCCGTCCAGGATGCGGCCGCGGACGATCTTGCTCTCCAGCTTGAAGAACTCGTCGCCCACCTGGTCAGCGGTGAACTTCGCAGCCTCCCCACCGGCCAGCGCCGCAACGGCGTCGGCCTTCACTGCGGCAACGGCGTCACGGCGCTGCAGCTTGTCGGTGATGCCATAGGCCTTGGTCAGGGCGTCCTGGGACTGGGCCGCCAGTGCCGCGGCCAGCTCAACATTCGCAGCCGGAGCCTGCCAGTTCCAGGCCGGCTTGCCCGCCACTGCAACCAGTTCGCGGATGGCGGCGATGGCGGTCTGCATGGCCTTGTGACCGAAGACCACCGAACCCAGCATGACCTCCTCGGACAGACCCGAGGCTTCGGACTCCACCATCAGCACGGCGGCTCCGGTGCCGGCGACCACGAGGTCGAGTTCCGAGGTCGCAAGTTCCTTGGCGGTCGGATTCAGCAGGTACTGGCCGTCCTTGTAGCCCACGCGGGCGGCACCCACCGGACCGTTGAACGGCATGCCTGACAGCGCCAGCGCCGCGGACGCGCCCAGCAGCGAGGGAATGTCCGCATCGATCTCCGGGTCCACCGACAGCACCGTCGCGACGATCTGCACGTCGTTGTAGAAGCCGTCCGGGAACAGCGGACGCAGCGGGCGGTCGATCAGGCGGGAGGTCAGGGTTTCTTTTTCCGTCGGGCGGCCTTCACGCTTGAAGAAACCACCGGGGATGCGGCCCGCGGCGTAGGTCTTCTCGACGTAGTTGACGGTCAGGGGGAAGAAATCACGACCCGGCACAGCCTCGGCCTTGGCAACAGCGGTGACCAGCACCACGGTGTCGCCCATCGAGACCTTGACCGCGGCATTGGCCTGACGGGCCAGCTCGCCGGTCTCGATCGTTACAGTGTGACTGCCATACGCAAATGACTTGGAATGAGCGCTCACGCTTCAGCTCCTGGTAAGTGGATAAGCGCAAGCCCGGAACCGGAGAGGCCTCCAGCCCGGGGTACGCGGGATATCGGGACGCCGGTGTCGATGCCAGTCTTCAAGAACAATGGCACCGTAACCGTAAAACCGCGTCGATCAGCGACGCAGGCCCAGACGCTCGACGAGCGACTGATAGGTCTGCGGCTGGGTGGACTTGAGGTAGTCCAGAAGCTTGCGGCGCTGGTTCACGAGTTTCACCAGCCCGCGGCGCGAGGAATGGTCACTCTTGTGAGCGGCAAAATGCTCGCCCAGGCCGTTGATCCGCTCCGACAGGAGGGCGATCTGAACCTCGGGGGAGCCAGTGTCCTTGGGATCACGACGGAACTGCGCGACGATTCCGTCTTTTTTCTCAGCTGATAAAGTCATTGCGCTTGCGGTCCTGCAACGTTTGTTGATTAATGGTCTGTTTAAGAAGCGCGGCATTCTACCCGCCGCCCCTAGCTGTCACAAGCACAAGTGACGACTGTGTGTCACGACCTCCGTAGCAGCCGTCGCGGCCGCACAACGGCCCCTTCGTCGACCTCTCCCAGCCCCAGAAAGGCGCCGGCCGCATCGTAGAGACGAGCCCGGCCGCGCGCCTCGCACCCCGGCAGCGGCACTCGCTGGCCCAGCAGCACCCGGGAGGCCTGCGCCGGCTCCAGGCGCACCGCCGGCAACCCGGGCAACGCCTGGTCGGCCATGATCAGTGGCAGGATCTGCCCCTGCTGGCACAACCCCTCGATCGCTGGCAGCGTGATCATGGGCTGATCCTGGAACGGTTCAACATATAACCGGCGCAGCAACGCGACGTGACCGCAACTGCCCAGCTTGCGGGCGATGTCCTCGGCCAGCACGCGGATGTAGGTCCCCTTGGAGCAGCGGGCCGACAGGTCCAGCTGCCCCTCCCGGATCTCATGCAGTTCGAGGTCGTGGATCTCGATCGGCCGCGCCAGCCGCGCAACGGTAACCCCGGCCCGGGCCAGGCGGTACAGCGGCTGCCCGTCGCGCTTGAGTGCGGAATACATGGGAGGCACCTGCAGCTGGGGACCCTTGAAGTGCTGCAGCACAGCATTGACGACAACGGCGTCCAGCACGGGAACCGGCGCCGTTTCCACCACCTCCCCTTCCAGGTCGCCGGTGGCCGTGCGCGTGCCCAGCGCCACCGTAAAGCAGTAGCGCTTGACCGCGCTGATGATATCCCCTGCCACCTTGGTCGCCTCGTCCAGGCAGATTGGCAGCATGCCGGTGGCCAGCGGATCGAGGCTGCCCACATGCCCGGCCTTGGCGGCGCCCGCCAGGCGCCGCACACGCTGCAACGCGGCGTTGGACGACAGTCCCGCCGGCTTGTCGAGCAGCAGGATGCCGTTCACGGGTCTTTGGAATCAGGGCCCGGATCGCTGGCAGGCGCGGCCGCGGCATCCCCCGCCACGGCGCGGTCGATCAGGCGGGTCATATGCGCAGCCTTGTCCAGGGTGTCATCGAACACGAAGCTCAGCTGCGGCGCATGCCGCAGCCCCAGCCGCCGGCCGACCGCGCCGCGCAGGAAACCGCCCGCACGCGTCAGGCCCTCGGCAACCTGCGCAGGGTCGTGACTGCCGGCAAAAGGCACGAAGAACACGCGCGCGGTGGACAGGTCCCGGTCCACCTCCACCGCCGTGATGGTGACATTGCCGACGCGCGGGTCCTTGACCTCGCGCCGGATCAGGTCGGCGAGCGCGCTTTGCATCTCGCCTTCGATGCGGGCGCGGCGTCCGCCGCCGCTCCCGCCTGCCCTGCTGCTGTTCATGCCACCACCCTGGGTCCGCGCCGTGCGCGCAGGCTCAGGCCACCGTGCGCGCGACTTCGACGCGAGTAAAGCACTCGATCTGGTCGCCGGCCCGCACGTCCTGGTAGTCCTTCACGCCGATGCCGCACTCGGTGCCCGAACGCACCTCGTTGACGTCGTCCTTGAAGCGGCGCAGGGACTCCAGCGCACCCTCGAATATCACCACGCTGTTGCGCAGCACGCGGATCGGGTTGTTGCGCTTGACCGTGCCCTCGGTCACAAGACACCCGGCCACGACGCCGAACTTGCTGGAGCGGAACACGTCACGCACCTGCGCGATGCCGACGATCTGCTCCTTGATCTCCGGCGACAGCAGGCCGCTCATCATGACCTTAACGTCGTCGATGGCCTCGTAGATGATGCTGTAGTAGCGCACGTCGAGGCCGTTGTCCTTGATGACCTCGCGCGCACCGGCATCCGCCCGGACATTGAAGCCGATGATGTGCGCATTGGAGGCCGCGGCCAGCTGTGCATCGGAGGCCGTGATGCCGCCGACGGCGCTTGCCACCACCTTGACCTCCACTTCCGGCGTCGACAGATTGGTGAGCGCCTCGCGCAGCGCCTCCTGGCTGCCCTGCACGTCCGCCTTGAGCAGGATGGTGATGGCGCCGGCCTTGCCGCTCTCCATCGCCGAGAATACGTCCTCCGCGCGGGTCACGCGGCTGGCG
>DAIDKA010000196.1 GCA_027451085.1 Gammaproteobacteria bacterium | reverse complement strand
GCAGGCCGCGGCCATCGTGCGGGACAAGGTCTATCCCGCGCTCGACCGGCAGATCGCGCTGGTCGAAGGCATGCGCAAGAACGCGGTGCATGACGCCGGCGTGTGGCGTCTGCCGGATGGCGCTGCTTACTATGCCGCCTCCGTGCTCACCTGGACCACCAGCTCCATGCAGCCTGCGGAAATCCACCGCCTCGGCCTGGAGGTGGTCAAGGAGCACGCGGCGCTGATCGATGCCCTGATGCGCAGGCAGGGCATGACCCAGGGCACGGTGGGTGAGCGCCTGAGCGCCATGTACAAGGACCCGAAGTACCTCTATCCCAATACCGACGCTGCGAAGGTGGAACTGATCGCCGACCTGAACCGGCGCGTGCAGCGGGTGCGCGCCAAGCTGCCGCGGTACTTCGGCGTGCTCCCCCGGGCCAATGTCGAGATCAAGCGCGTGCCCAAGGAGATCGAGGCCGGCGCGCCGGGTGGCTACTACAATTCCGCGTCCCTTGATGGCAAGCGTCCGGGCATCTACTGGATCAACCTGCGCGACACCGCCGAGGTGCCACGCTGGACGCTGCCCACCCTGACATACCACGAGAGCATTCCCGGGCATCACCTGCAGCTTTCCATCCAGCAGGAAGCCAAGCTGCCGCTGATCCGCCGGACCCTGGGGTTCAGCGGCTACATGGAGGGCTGGGCGCTTTACGCCGAGCAGCTGGCGGTGGAAATGGGCGAGTACGAGGACGATCCGCTGGGCCACATCGGCCAGCTGCACGACTCCATGTTCCGCGGCGTGCGGCTGGTGGTGGACAGCGGCATGCACACGATGAAGTGGAGCCGCGAGCAGGCGATCCGGTACTACACCGAGGCCCTGGGCAATCCCGTGACCGAGGCAACCACCGAGGTGGAGCGCTACTGCGTGTGGCCGGGTCAGGCCTGCAGCTACATGCTGGGCAAGCTCAAATTCCTGGAAATCCGTGAACGGGCCCGCAAAAGCCTGGGCGCGAAGTTCGACATCCACAAGTTCCACGACGCGGTGCTGCTGCCCGGCGCGCTGCCGCTGGACAACCTGGATCATCTGTACGGCTGAACCGGCGCAGGCGGCCGCAGGCGTTGCCGCGCTTTGCCGCTTGACCTTCCCATCATGGGAAGGTGCATGATCCCGACCATGAATCCTGCCACCACCTCGGAGCTGTCGGTCGAAGGCATGACCTGCGCGTCCTGCGTGGGAAGGGTTGAGCGTGCGCTCAAGGCTGTGCCCGGGGTCTCCACAGCAGTGGTCAACCTGGCGACCGAGCGTGCCACGGTACGCGGCACAGCGGATGCCGCGGCCCTGGTGGCCGCCGTGGAGGAGGCCGGTTACGGCGCGCGCCTGCGCGAGGATGCCGGCGCTGCCGGGGTGGCGCAGGCCGATGCCCGCCGGGACGCGGAAGGGGACCGGCTGCGGTACGAGTTCCTGCTGGCGGCGATGTTCGCGGTGCCGGTGCTGCTGCTCGACATGGCCATGCCGTATCTGCGCACGGGCTGGTACCTGCAGTGTGCGCTGACCACGGCGCTGCTGTTCTGGCCGGGACTGCGGTTCTACCGGCACGGCATCCCGGCACTGCTGCGCCGGGCGCCTGACATGAACTCCCTGGTGGCGGTGGGCACGCTGGCGGCGTACGGCTATTCCCTGGTTGCCACCTTCGTGCCACTGCTGCTGCCCCCAGGTACGGTGCATGTGTACTACGAGGCAGCCGCGCTCATCGTGGCGCTGATCCTGCTGGGCCGCTACCTGGAGGCGCGCGCCCGGGGGCGCACGTCCGCTGCGATCCAGCGCCTGGTGGGCCTGCAGACCAGGACCGCGCGCGTGCAGCGTGACGGGCAGTGGGTCGAGCTGCCGCTAGCCGAGGTCGTCGTGGGTGACCTGGTGCAGGTGCGTCCCGGTGAACGCCTGCCGGTGGATGGTGAACTCGTCGAGGGCGACAGCTATCTCGATGAATCCATGATTTCCGGTGAGTCTGTGCCGGTGCGCAAGGCAGTGGGGGCCAAGGTCGTGGGCGGCACGGTCAACCAGACCGGCGCGTTCACCTGCCATGCAACCGCAGTCGGCAGTGCCACCGTGCTGGCGCAGATCATCCGCATGGTCGAGCAGGCGCAGGGCTCGAAGCTGCCGATCCAGGCGCTGGTGGACCGGGTGACGATGTGGTTCGTCCCGGCCGTGATGGCGGCGGCAGCGCTGACCTTCAGCGCCTGGCTGGTGTTCGGTCCGCCGCCGGCACTGGCCTTGGCGCTGGTCAATGCCGTTGCCGTGCTGATCATCGCCTGCCCCTGCGCCATGGGCCTGGCCACGCCGACGTCAATCATGATCGGTACGGGGCGCGGCGCGGAGATGGGGGTGCTGTTCCGCAGGGGCGAGGCGCTGCAACTGCTGCAGAGCGCCCGGGTGATCGCCATCGACAAGACCGGCACGCTGACGGCAGGCCGGCCGCTGCTTACGGATCTGCAGGTCGCAAAAGGGCTCGAGCGTGACAAGGTCCTGGCGCTGGTTGCGGCCGTCGAGGCCCGCTCGGAACATCCGCTGGCCCGCGCCATCGTGCAGGCGGCCGCCAAGGCCGGATTGCCACTGCCGCCCGCCAGCGCCTTCGAGTCCGTGACGGGCTCCGGCGTGCAGGCCGAGGTTGCCGGGCAGCGGGTGCAGATCGGTTCCGATCGCTTCATGCACGATCTGGGGCTCAGCATCGATGCGTTCGCGGCGGCCGCGCAGCAGCTGGGCTCGCAGGGCAAGTCACCGATCTATGCCGCATCGGGCGGCCGTGTCGTGGCGGTGCTGGCCGTGGCCGATCCGATCAAAGGCGAGGCCCCCGCAGTCATCCGGGCGTTGCGCGCCCGGGGGCTGAAAGTCGTGATGATCACGGGCGACAACGCCCGCACGGCCCAGGCGATTGCGCGCAGCGCCGGCATCGAGTCCGTCGTGGCCGGAGTGCCGCCCGGCGGCAAGCTCGAAGCCGTGCGCCGCCTGCGGCAGGAGCATGGCAGCGTCGTGTTCGTCGGTGACGGCATCAATGACGCGCCGGCGCTGGCCGAGGCCGACGCGGGACTGGCCATCGGCACCGGTACGGATGTGGCGATCGAAGCTGCCGACGTGGTGCTCATGTCCGGCAACCTGCGCGGTGTGCTGCAGGTGATCGAACTGTCGCACGCGACCCTGCGCAACATCCGCCAGAACCTGTTCTGGGCGTTCGCCTACAATGCCGTGCTGATCCCGGTGGCGGCCGGCGCCTTGTATCCGGCGTGGGGCATCCGGCTGTCACCCGTCATCGCGGCCGGGGCCATGGGACTTTCCAGCGTCTTCGTGCTGGCCAACGCGCTGCGCCTGCGCCGGTTCAAGCCAGCTGCCGTTCAGTAAGGAGGCATGAAGATGAACATCGGCGAGGCGGCAAAGTCCTCCGGCGTGTCCGCCAAGATGATCCGCTACTACGAACAGACCCGTCTCATACCCGCGGCCGGCCGCACGGCTGGCGGCTACCGCGATTACACGATCAACGATGTTCACATGCTGCGGTTCATCCGGCGCGCGCGGGACCTTGGTTTTCCGGTTGTCGAAATCAGTGAGCTGCTGGCCTTGTGGCGCGACCGGCGCCGCAAAAGCGCAGACGTCAAACGCCTTGCACTGGCCCATATCGATGAGCTGCGCAGGAAGATCAGCGCACTGGAGCAGATGGCCGGCGCCCTTGAGGAACTGGCGTCCTGCTGCGCGGGCGATGGCCGGCCGGAATGTCCGATCCTGG
>DAIDKA010000195.1 GCA_027451085.1 Gammaproteobacteria bacterium | reverse complement strand
TCGGTGGACTGGTCGCGTGACCGCTTCACGATGGATCCGGAGCTGTCCCGGGCGGTCACCGAGGCCTTCGTGCGCCTGCATGCGCAGGGCCTGATCTACCGCGGCAAGCGCCTGGTGAACTGGGACCCGGTGCTGCTGACGGCGCTTTCCGACCTTGAAGTCCAGAGCGAGGAAGAAGACGGCCACCTCTGGCACCTGCGCTACCCCCTCGAGGACGGCAGCGGCCACGTAGTCGTCGCCACCACCCGTCCCGAGACCCTGCTGGGTGACAGCGCCGTGGCCGTGAACCCGGCGGACGAGCGCTACCGGCACCTGGTGGGCCGCCGGCTGCGCCTGCCGCTGACCAGCCGGCTGATCCCGGTGATCGCCGATGACTATGTCGATGCCGAGTTCGGCTCCGGCTGCGTGAAGATCACCCCCGCGCACGACTTCAACGACTACGAGGTCGGCAAGCGTCACAACCTCGAACAGATCAATGTATTCACCCCGCGCGCCGCACTCAACGACAATGCGCCCGAACCCTTGCGCGGACTCGACCGCTATGAGGCGCGCAAGCGCATCGTGGCGGAACTGCAGTCCCTGGGCCTGATCGAGCGCATCGACAAGCACCGGCACGCGGTGCCACGTGGCGACCGCACCGGCGCGGTGCTGGAACCCTACCTCACCGACCAGTGGTACGTGAAAATCGCCCCGCTGGCCGAGCCTGCCATCGCGGCCGTGCGCGACGGCTCCACGCGCTTCGTGCCCGAGAACTGGTCGCGCACCTACTTCGAGTGGATGAAGAACATCCACGACTGGTGCATCAGCCGTCAGCTGTGGTGGGGCCACCGCATCCCCGCCTGGTATGACGACGCCGGCAATGTCTACGTCGCCCGCAGCGAGGATGAAGCACGCCTGCAGCACGGACTGGCTGCGGACGTTGCATTGCGCCAGGACGAGGACGTGCTCGACACCTGGTTCTCCTCCGCGCTGTGGCCGTTCTCCACCCTGGGCTGGCCGGACAGGACGCCGGAGCTGTCGCGCTTCTATCCCACCACCATTCTGGTGACGGGCTTCGACATCATCTTCTTCTGGGTCGCGCGCATGATGATGATGGGGCTGAAGTTCATGGGGGACGTGCCGTTCAAGGACATCTACATCACCGGTCTGGTGCTCGATGAGTTCGGCCAGAAGATGTCCAAGTCCAAGGGCAACATCATCGACCCGCTCGACATCATCGACGGCATCAGCCTCGACGCCCTGGTGGCCAAGCGCACCACGGGGCTGATGCAGCCGCAGCTTGCCCCGGCCATCGAGAAAAACACCCGCAAGCAGTTCCCGCAAGGCATCGCGGCACATGGCACGGATGCGCTGCGCTTCACCTTCGCGCAGCTGGCGACGCCGACGCGCGAAATCCGCTTCGACCTCGGCCGCGTCGAAGGCAACCGGAAATTCTGCAACAAGATCTGGAACGCGGCGCGCTTCGCGCTCCTGATGGTTGAGGAAACCGCAGACCTACCTCATGGCGGCCTCAGGCTTTCGACCGCCGACCGCTGGATCCGCTCGCGCTTCGGCCGGATGCTGACCGAGGTCGAATCCGCCCTCGCCGAGTACCGCTTCGACTTTGCCGCAAACGCCCTGTACCAGTTCACCTGGTACGAATTCTGCGACTGGTACCTGGAACTCACCAAGCCGTTGCTGCAGTCCGCCGATGCAGACCCCGCGGCCCGTCGCGCCGCCCGCCACACCCTGCTCACCGTGCTCGAAGGCCTGCAGCGCGCGCTGCATCCCTTCATGCCGTTCTTGACCGAGGAGATCTGGCAGCGCGTGGCGCCTGTCGCGGGAATCACCGGGCCGTCGGTGATGCTGCAGCCCGGCCCGAAGGCCGCGGACTATCCGCAGGACGAAGCGGCCGAACAAGACATCGCCTGGGTGCAGCAGTTCGTCCTGGGCGTGCGCCAGATCCGCGGCGAGATGAACATCGCACCCTCGCGCCGCATCCCGGTGCTGATGCGCAATGCGACGGATGTGGAGTGGGAGCGTGCGCAACGCAACCACGCCCTGCTTGCGCATCTCGCGGGCCTGGAACAGGTGGAACGTCTCACCCCCGGGCAGCAGGCCCCGCAGTCCGCCACCGCGCTCATGGGCGGGCTGTCGCTGCTGGTGCCGATGGCGGGACTGATCGATGCCAGCGCAGAGGCCGATCGCCTGGGCAGGCGCATCGCCAAAACCAGCCAGGACCTGGCCAAGGCGCGCGCCAAGCTATGCAGCGAAACCTTCGTGAAGAACGCTCCCGAGGCAGTGGTGAGCGCCGAGCGCGAACGTTCTGCGGAGCTGGAGCGCACCGTTGCGAGCCTCGAGGCTCAGCTCGCCGTGGTGCGCCAGTTGGCGCGATGAAAACCACCAAAGGGTTGGAGCGCGTGATGCACACGCCCAGGGGGACCGTGTAATGAATGGCGCCAGGGCCGAACCCCTCTCGCAGGTCGTCGCAGCCCTGGACACCATCATCATCGGCAAGCCGCAGCAGGTGCGGCTGTGCCTGGCCTGCCTGCTGGCGCGCGGCCACCTGCTGATCGAGGACGTGCCGGGAGTGGGCAAGACCACCCTCGCCCACGGACTCGCCCGGGTGCTGGGCCTGTCCTGGCAGCGCGTGCAGTTCACCAGCGACCTGCTGCCGGCCGACATCATCGGGGTACCGATATTCGATCGCGCCACGCAGCAGTTCCAGTTCCGCCAGGGACCACTGTTCACGCAGCTGCTGCTGGCGGACGAGGTCAACCGCGCCAGCCCCCGCACCCAGAGCGCCCTGCTGGAGGCCATGGAAGAACGACAGGTGAGCGTGGAACGCGCCACCCTCAAGCTGCCCGAGCCGTTCTTCGTCATCGCCACCCAGAACCCGCACGAACAGCTGGGGACCTTCGAACTGCCCGAGTCCCAGCTGGACCGCTTCCTGATGCGCGTGTCGCTCGGCTATCCGGACACACAGGCGGAGCGCAGGCTGCTCGCCGGCCGCGAACCGCGCGAACTTCTGGACACCCTCCCCGCGGTGCTTGATGCCGGGGCGCTGCTGCACATGCAGAACGAGGTCCGCGACGTCCACCGCGCCGGACCGCTGCTCGACTACCTGCAGCAGCTGGTGGCGCATACGCGGGCGCGCACCGATCTGAAACTGGGGCTGTCACCGCGCGCCGGGCTGGGGTTGATGCGCGCCGCGCCGGCCTACGCCTATCTCGACGGCCGCCACGCCGTGCTGCCCGAGGACGTGCAGGCCGTGCTGCCCGCCGTGGCCACCCACCGGCTGCAGCGCCGGGACGCAGTCCCGGAGTCCGGCCGGTCCATCGCCGCAGAATTGCTGCGGGCGGTGCCGGTTCCGACCTAGCCCGATGAACAGGCCAGGCTGGTGGACCACCCTGCGCGCCGTGCAACGGCGCCGCGCCGCGGCCTGGATCAGGCGCCGCCAGGGCGCCGACGCGCTGCCCGTCACACTGCAGCGGCGGCGTATCTATATTCTCCCCACCCGCGCGGGCCTGGGGTTCGCGTTGCTGCTGCTGGTGATGCTTGTCGCGGGCCTCAACTACGCCAACAGCATCGCGCTGTTCCTGACCTTTGTGCTGGCAGGCTTGAGCCTCGTGTCCATGCATGCCTGCCATCGCAACCTGCTGCAGGTGAGGATCAACCGGATCGATACCGAGCCTGCGTTCGCAGGCTCGCAGGCCCTGGTGCACCTGGTCCTCATGGAGGACGCCGGCCTGCCGCGCCCCGACATCCGGGTGGACGGCGACGGCACGACCGGCACTGTCTGCGATCTGCCGATGCATGCCGAGGGACGGCTCGAACTGCTGCTGGCGACACCCCGGCGCGGCCTCATGCCTCTCGGGCGGGTGCGGATCACGACCACGTATCCCTTCGGCCTGTTCCGCGCGTGGACTTGGCTGCACCCACCGCACACGATCACCGTGTATCCCGCGCCGGCAGGTGCCCGGCCAATGCCGATCGCGCCTGGTGCGCGGCAGGGTACGCACATGCATGGCCCGGATGCCGACGAATGGAGCGGCCTGCGGGCCTGGCGCGAAGGTGATTCTCCGCGGCAGGTGGCCTGGACGGTCTACGCACGCGGCCTGCCCCTGATGGTCAAGGAATACAGCGCCGCCGGCAGTGACGACCGGCTGTTCGACTTCGCTGCCCTGGACGGAGCCGGAACCGAGCAGCGGCTGTCGCAACTGGCACGCTGGATCCTGGATGCCGAGTCCGCTGGCGCGCGTTATGCCCTGCGACTGCCCGGGGATCGCATCCAGACCGGACATGGACTCGCTCACCGCCACCGTTGCCTCGCGGCCCTGGCCTTGTACCAACCGCCAGCACGCACCACCACGCCGGAGCCATCGCATGCAACCGGGTGATGACCGCCGCGCCCGGCTGTGGCTGCTCGGCGCCTTCCTGGGTGGGATAATGCTGCACCTGTCGCAACTGCCCCCGTGGATCACCCTGGGCGCGCTACTATGCGCCGCATGGTGCCTCGCCGGCATCGTCGGCCGTGTGCCACTGCCCGGCAAGCGGCTCAGGGGCGCGCTGGTGGCTGGACTCACGATCGGCGTGCTGGCCGCTTTCCATACCTTGAACGGCCTTGCGGCCGGCACCGCGTTACTGGCGCTCATGGGCGCGATGAAGCTGCTTGAAACCCGCACCCGGCGCGACGGTTACATCGTGGTCGCCGTGGCCCTGTGCCTGCTGCTGGCGGCCTGCCTGGGGAACCAGGACCTGCCCCATGCGCCGCTGTACCTTGTACAGGCCTGGTTGTGCGTCACCGCGCTCGCCGCCACCGCGCATCCCCAGGCCGCGGCACACACGCGACGGCTCGCCAGCCTGTCGGCACGCAGCCTGCTGCTGGCCCTGCCGCTGGCGATGGCGATGTTCCTGCTGTTCCCGCGCCTCACCGGCGGCTTCTGGTCGGTCGGTGCAAGTCGCGTCAGCACCGGCCTGTCCGACAGCATGAGCCCAGGCAGCATTTCCGAGCTGGGCGAGTCCTCCGATCCAGTGTTCCGCGTGTGGTTCCAGGGTCCCCCGCCACCACCACAGGAGCGCTACTGGCGGGGGCCGGTGCTGCACGAGTTCGACGGCTACACCTGGCGGCGCACCCCCGGCCTGCAGTACCCGGCCGAGCAGCTTGACTACACCGGCGCCGTCTATCACTACCGTGTGCGGCTGGAGCCCGACACCGGTCCCTGGTGGCTCGCGCTGGACACCATCCGCAGCACCGACGCGGCTGGTGCCACGATCACACCGGACCGGCAGCTGGTGGCGCGGCATCCCGTGCACGATCCGGTGACGTACGACGCGGTCTCCTACACCTTCACCCGGTCCACGGACCGGCTCAATCACCTGACGCAACTGCTCGACACAGCGCTGCCGCCACGACGCAATCCGCGCAGCGTACGACTGGCGCAGCAGCTGCGTGCCGCGGCGCCGGACGCGCACGCATTCGTCACCCGCGTGCTGGACCTGTTCCGTCACGGCGGCTTCAGCTACACGCTCACTCCGCCGTTGCTTGATCTCAACTCCGTCGACGACTTCCTGTTCAACACCCGCCAGGGCTTCTGTGGCCATTTCGCCTCCGCGTTCGTGACGCTGATGCGCGCTGGCGGCCTGCCGGCACGGGTGGTCACGGGCTACCAGGGCGGTGAGTGGAATCCCTTGGGCGGCTATCTGCTGGTGCGCCGCTCCGATGCGCACGCCTGGGCCGAGATCTGGCTGCAGGGCCAGGGCTGGGTGCGAGTGGACCCGACGGCGGTGGTAGCGCCGGAGCGGCTGCGTCGCGGCGCGCTCGATGTGCTGCCAGATGCCGGTTCCGCATCCGAACGCCTGATGTATGAGATCACCTGGCTCAACCGCCTGCACCAGGGCTGGGACGCCGCCAATGCGTGGTGGAGCACCCGCTTGGTGGGGTATGACTTCCACGCCCAGTCGCGGCTGCTGCAGGCGCTCGGCCTCAGCGCCCGCAGCTGGCAGCAGCTGGGCGCGCTGCTGACCGCGGCACTGGGGCTGTGGCTGCTCGCCGTCACCTTGAGCTTCAACCGTCTGCCCCGTGCCAGGCCGCACCGGCTGGCCCGGGCCTATGCATTGCTGTGCGCGCGCCTGGGGTCGGCAGGTTTTGCGCGTCGGCCAGATGAAGGACCCGTTACCTACGCCCGCAGCCTGGCCACCGCGCCTCAGGCCTTCGGTGCAGCGGCCCGTCAATTGCTCGAGCGCTATGCCCGGCTGCGATTCGGCGCGGACACGCCCACCGAGGCCGAGCTCGAACAATTTGAACGCGATGTGCGCGGACTGCGGCTAGCGCGCCGGAGCAGCCGGAGATGACTTCTGATCTACGGGCACCGCGGTTGGCTGCTGTTGCATGCGTGCTGGTCTGGGTTGCGATGGGCGCCGCCGGCGCTGAGGATGCCGACCCCGACTCACAACCAGCGCCGGCAGACCGCTTTGCCGTCCATGGGCAGGCCACGTACGTGGAACAGGAGGATGGTGCCTTCACCGCCCCCTACAGCGGCCCCAACAGCCTGACGCCGGACAGCGGCCGTGAAACCGCGGACGTCACCCTCGACCTGGGCGCGCGCCTGTGGCGGAACGCCGAACTGTGGCTCGATGAGGAAATCGACCAAGGCTACGGCCTCAGCAACACCCTGGGAGTGGCGGGCTTTCCCAGCGGCGAGGCCTACAAGGTCGGCCGCAACCAGCCGTATTTGCGCACGGCGCGCGCCTTCATCCGCCAGACCATCGATCTGGGAGACGCCACGCAGGAAGCCGGTGATGCCGCCAACCAGTTCGCGGACAGCTACAGCAAGGACCGCTGGGTGTTCACCGTGGGCAAATTCGGCGTGCCGGACATCTTCGACGTCAATCAGTACGCACATGACCCGCGCGGCGATTTCCTCAACTGGTCCGCAATCGAAGCCGGTTCATTCGACTATGCCGCGGACGCCTGGGGTTTCACCGTCGGCGCGGCCGCCGAGTGGTACCACGGCGACTGGACCGTGCGCGGCGGCATCTTCGACCTGTCGGACGTACCGAACAGCACCCGGCTGGACCCCGGCATGCACGAGTTCCAGCTGGACGCCGAGCTGGAACACCGCCACCGGATCGCAGGCCGTCCCGGCAAGCTCATGATGACCGTGTTCCAGAGCCACGGGCGCATGGGTCTGCTCGATCAGGCGCTGGCGCTGGCACAGCAAACCGGCCTGCCTCCCAACACCGCCTCCGTGCGCAGCTGGCGCACACGCACCGGCATCAGCTTCAACCTGGAGCAGGAGCTGACGCGGGATCTGGGGCTGTTCGCGCGCATCGGCAAGGCCGGCGGCAATGTCGAGACCTACGAGTTCACTGACATCGACCGCGCGCAGGAACTGGGGCTTTCGCTCAAGGGCGGGCGCTGGAGCCGGCCCGATGACACCGTGGCCATCGCCGGCATGAACAATGCGATCTCGGGCGAACGCGAAGCCTACCTGAACGCCGGCGGCCTGGGCATCCTCGTAGGAGACGGCCGGCTGCCGCAGCCGTCGACCGAACGCATCGTGGAAACCTATTACTCCGCGGCGGCTTACTCGCAGATCGTATTTGTGACCGTGGACTTCCAGCGCATCTTCAACCCCGCCTACAACACCCAACGCGGGCCGGTGTCGGTGGTTGCAGTCCGGGTGCACGCGCAGCTGTAGGCGCCGTGGGACCGAGCCGCCCCGGGCCGTCGCATGCCGCCACGGTGGCGGCACCGGCAAGCGCCCTGCTAGCCTTGGCGTTTGAATTGCCAAGCCATGAACGCATGCGGATGATCCGTGGAATCGCCATTGCGTGGTGGCGCTCGCTGCCGCGCGCGGCCTCGGCCCTGTTGTTGTGCATGGGGCCGCTCGCGGCCCATGCCCAGGCGGGACCACCCTACCTCACCAACGATCCTGGCACGCCCGGCAACGGCAACTGGGAGATCAACCTCGCGGCCATGCCGACCACGACCCACAGTGGCACCAGCTGGCAGCTGCCGCAGATCGACATCAACTTCGGCCTCGGGGACCGCATCCAGCTGACCTACGAAGCCAACTACGTGGTTGCAACCCCGGACGGCGGACCCACCCAGGGCGGCTGGGGTAATGGCCTGCCCGGTATCAAGTGGCGCTTCCTTGACCAGGGCGAGGACGGTTGGCAGATGTCGGTGTTCCCGCAGATGGAGACCGGAATATCAACACAGGCGCAGGCGCGTGGCCTGGGCGATCCCGGCCCGCGCCTGCTGTTGCCCCTGGAAGTGGCTCACAAGCTGGGGCCGGTGGATGTCAACGTGGAGGCGGGGTACTTCCTGCCGGTGCACGGCGCGCAGGACGGCACGCACGAGCGCATCCTGGGCCTGGTGGCCGGACATACCTTCGCCTCAGAACTCGAACTCGATGCCGAGGTGTATGACGACCGCAGCACGACTCCGGGTGTCGGGCCGCACCAGACGACCCTGGACGTCGGCGGACGCTACCCGCTGCACCCCGGCATCATCGCGCTGTTCATGGCCGGGCGCAGCATCAGCGGCACGGGCGCAGGACAACCTGAATTCTTCGGCTACTTCGGCGTGCAGATCCTGCTGTCCCGCTACGGCACGCAACTGAACACCGATGCCCCGTAGTCCCCGGGCGGCGTGCGCCCCTGGGAGCCATTTTACTGTGATGCGGTCGCCCTGGTCACGATTGCGCCCAGCAGGGTCGTCATTGCACCGACGATCGCCGTCACCTGCGCATCCAGGCCGTGTCGATGGGCCAGCCAGGCCGGGTCGTTATAAGACAGCCAGGTTGCACCTGATGCATCCTGCCAGACGAGCGCCTTCAGCGGCAGGTCGATGCCGACCGCCTGATCCGCCTGCATCAATGGCGTACCACCCTTGGCGTTGCCGAAGATCAATAGATCGGTCGGACGCAATGGCAGGCCCGCGGCGGCGGCGCCCGCGGCATGATCAATGTGCGCGAACACCGTCATCCCCCGCGCATGGACCTCTGCCTCGAGACGGTGCATGGTTTCTTCCGGCCCGAAACTGCTACGTACCGTAATCAATCCATCGGCGACCACTGCGGGCACTCCTGTCATCGTGTTGATACGCCCAAGCGCTGTCAGTAGACCACCACGCTGCGGATGCTCTCGCCCGAGTGCATCAGATCGAAGGCGCGGTTGATGTCTTCGAGCTTGAGGACGTGGGTGATCATGGGATCGATCTGGATCCTGCCGCTCATGTACCAGTCCACGATCTTCGGCACGTCCGTGCGGCCCTTGGCGCCGCCGAAGGCAGTACCGCGCCAGTTGCGGCCGGTGACCAGCTGGAAGGGCCGCGTGGCGATCTCCTTGCCCGCCTCTGCCACGCCGATGATGATCGAGGTGCCCCAGCCCCGGTGGCAGGCTTCCAGCGCCGTGCGCATCACCTCGACGTTGCCCGTGCAATCAAAGGTGTAGTCTGCGCCACCGTCGGTGAGCCGCACCAGGTGCTGCACCAGGTCACCCGGTACCTGCTTGGGATTGACGAAGTGCGTCATGCCGAAGCGCCGGCCCCAGGATTCCTTGGCCGGATTGAGGTCCACGCCGATGATGCGGTCCGCGCCCACCATCTTCGCGCCCTGGATGACGTTGAGGCCGATGCCTCCTAAGCCGAACACGATCACGTTGTCGCCCGCCACCACCTTCGCGGTCTTGACCACCGCGCCAACCCCGGTGGTGACGCCGCAGCCGATGTAGCAGGCCGACTGGAACGGCGCGTCCTCGCGGATCTTCGCCACCGCGATCTCCGGCAGCACGGTGAAGTTGGAGAACGTCGAACAGCCCATGTAGTGGAACACAGGCTTGCCCCGATAGCTGAAGCGCGAGGTGCCGTCCGGCATCAGCCCCTTGCCCTGCGTCGCGCGGATGGCGGTGCAGAGGTTGGTCTTGCCCGACAGGCAGCTCTTGCACTGGCGGCACTCCGGCGTATACAGCGGGATCACGTGATCGCCCGGCTTGACAGAGGTCACGCCCGTGCCGATTTCGCGCACAATACCCGCGCCTTCATGGCCCAGAACGGACGGAAAGATTCCCTCGGAGTCCAGGCCGTCCAGGGTGTAGGCATCGGTGTGGCAGACCCCGGTGGCCATGATCTGCACCAGCACCTCGCCCGCCTTCGGGCCATCGAGGTCCAGTTCGACGATCTCCAGCGGCTTTGCGGCCTCGAAGGCGACTGCGGCGCGTGTTTTCATGGACCAAGTGTGCCAGCCGCACACGCTGCCCGCTACTGCTCCACCAGCCCGCCACCCAGGGCGCGGTACAGCGTGATGGCGTTGTCGAGCGCGGCCTGCCGCGTACTCACCAGATTGCGCTGCGCCGCATACAGCGTGCGCTGCGAATCAAGCGAGTTCAGGTAGGTGTCGACACCCTTCTGATAGCGCGCGTCTGCCAGCTGATAGCTGTCCTGGGCAGCGGCCACCAGGGCCCGCTGGGCGGCCAGCTGCTCCTTGATGGTGCCGCGCACCGCCAGCGCGTCGGCCACCTCGCGAAAAGCACTCTGCACGGCCTGTTCATAAGCCGCGACCGCCTGCCGCTGCTGCGCTTTGGCATAGGCCAGATTGGCGACATTGGCCCCGCCGCTGAACAACGGCATGGCCACCTGGGGCGCAAGCGTCCACACGTTGGTGCCGCCGCTGAACAGCGTCGACAAGGCCGTGCTTTCCAGTCCGCCGTTTGCCGTCAGGCTCAGGTCAGGGAAAAAGGCGGCACGCGCAGCCCCGATATTGGCGTTTTGCGCCTTGAGGCTGTGTTCGGCCTGCTGCACGTCCGGACGATCGAGCAGCGCGCTGGATGAGATACCGGCCGGCACCTCGGCGAGCCAGCCATCGGCGGGCAGCCGCGCCGGCAGCAGCGCGTCCTCGACCGGCGCGCCGACCAGCAGATCCAGGGCATTTCGATCCTGGGCCACCTGGGTGGTCAGGGCGGCGACATCGTTGCGCGCAGTCTGATACAGGGTGTCTGCCTGGCTCAGGTCGACGCGTGAGGCCACTCCGCTGTCGAGGCGACGCCGCGTCAGATCGAGCGAGCGGCGTGTGCTTGCCAGGGTCTGCTGCGCCATATCCAGCTGCGAACGGTCGGCGGCGTAGGCCAGCCAGGCACTGGCGGTCTCGGCGATCAGGCTGATACGCGTGGCACGTGCGCCTTCGGCCGTCGCCAGATAACTTTCGAACGCCGCGCGGTTCAGGCTGCGCTGCTTGCCGAACAGGTCCAGCTCCCAGTTGGAGAAGCCGACGGTCGCGCCGAACTCCTTGTACTCATAGGCAGAAGTGAAGCCGGGGAATGCCAGCAGCGAGCGCGAACCGCTGCCGGTCACGGAAGCGGTGATCTGCGGCAGCGACGATGCACGCGTGACACGGTACTGGGCATGCGCGGCCTCGATGCCCGCCAGCGCCTGGCGCAGGCTGCGGCTGTCGCCAAGCGCCCGTGCGATCACCTGCTGCAGCCGCGGATCCTTGAAGAAGGACCGCCAGCCGATGGCTGAGACCGCGGTGTCCGCCGCCTGGTTGGGCGCGTATGCGGGGCCTTGCGGAAACGTCTGCGGCACGGGTGCGGCGGGTCGCCGGTACTGCGGGGCCAGTGACACGCAACCGGCCAGCAGCACCGGCAGCACGCCGGCGGTGAGGATGCCGCGACGGGCGCCGGCGCGGTTGAGGACAGAGCGATGTTTCATGGTCCTACTCCCCCGCCCGGCCCTGGTGCGCCATTGAACGCCCGGGGAACAACTTGCGCACCAGCACGAAGAACAGCGGCACCAG
>DAIDKA010000194.1 GCA_027451085.1 Gammaproteobacteria bacterium | reverse complement strand
GTCGCTGTCGAGCCAGGACGCCGCGGTGGAACTGTCGGGGCAGCTCAAGGTCGTGGCCGTGAGCGTCATGAAGATCGCCAACGACCTGCGCTGGATGAACAGCGGTCCGCTTGCCGGACTGGGTGAGATCGCGCTGCCGGCGCTGCAGCCGGGCAGCAGCATCATGCCGGGCAAGGTCAACCCGGTGATCCCGGAGGCCGCCGCGATGGTGGCCGCCGAGGTCATCGGCAACGATGCCGCAATCACGGTGGCCGGGCAGTCCGGCAACTTCCAGCTGAACGTCATGCTGCCGCTGGTGGCCTACAACCTGCTGGAGAGCATCCGGCTGCTGGGCAACGTCATCCGCCTGCTGGCCGACAAGGCCATCAGCGGTTTCACTGTGAACAACGCGCGCCTGGCGGATGCGCTGGAGCGCAACCCCATCCTGGTCACGGCGCTGAATTCTGTCATCGGCTACGACAAGGGCGCGGCCATCGCCAAGAAGGCCTATGCCGAAGGCAGGCCCATCCGTGAGATGGCGCAGAAGATGACCGAGCTGTCGGCGGCCGAGCTGGCGCAGCTGCTGGACCCGCTGGCCCTGACCGAGGGCGGCATCAAGGGCGGCACCAGCGGCGGCGGCTGAAGCCGTTGGTATGCAGGCGTGGTGGCTGTGGACTGGCTGGCGCGCATCCGTGAGCGCCTGCAGGACTCGGCGCCCCGCCACGCGCCCGAGGACTGGTTGCTGCCGGGGTTGACGGCGGGCCAGACCCGCCGGTTCCAACCGTACTTCCCGGCGGAACCGGTGCCGGCTTCGGTGCTGGTGCCGCTCGTCACCCACGCCGAACCCACCGTGCTGCTGACGCAGCGCGCCGCGGACCTGCGCCATCACGCCGGGCAGGTGAGCTTTCCCGGCGGCCGCATCGAGACGGATGACGCCGATCCCGCCGCAGCCGCGCTGCGCGAAGCGCGCGAGGAGATCGGCTTGGGCGTCGAGTTCGTGACCCTGGTGGGCTACCTGCCGGACCACATCATACCCAGCGGCTACCGCGTCACGCCGGTGGTGAGTTTCGTGCGGCCGGGGTTCGCGCTGGCGCTGGACCCGGGGGAAGTGGCGGACACCTTCGAGGTGCCGCTGGCCTACGTGTTCGATCCAGCCAATCAGCGCCCGCGCCGCCGGCGCTACGGGCCGCAGGAGGCGGAAGTGGAGTTGCGCGACATCGTGTGGAGAGATCGCATCATCTGGGGCGCCACCGCGGGCATGCTGCTCACATTACAGAGGTTATGCGCTTGACCATGCCGGAGCAGAAACCTTCCACTGCGATTGCCGAGCTTCAGGCGCTGATGGCGCGGCTGCGCGATCCGCAGCAGGGCTGTCCCTGGGACCTCGAGCAGAGCTGCGCCACCATTGCGCCGTACACGCTGGAGGAAGCCTACGAGGTCGCCGACGCCATCGAGTCCGGCGACCCCGACAAGCTGCGAGAGGAACTCGGGGACCTGCTGTTCCAGGTGGTGTTCCATGCACGCATGGCGCAGGAACGCGGCTGGTTCAACTTCGACGACGTGGCACGGGGCATCCACGACAAGCTGGTGCGGCGTCACCCGCACCTGTTCGCGCCGGTCACAGCGCCGGTCGCGGATGATCCCGATAGTGTCAAAGCGGTGCTTACCAGCTGGGAACAGACCAAGGCGCAGGAGCGCGAGGCGCTGGCGGAAAAAAAAGGGGCCGGTCCCGCCGGGGTGCTGGACGATGTGCCGCGGGCGCTGCCGGCGCTGACCCGCGCCCACAAGCTGAGCAAGCGCGCGGCCAGGGTGGGTTTCGACTGGACCGACCCGGCCGATGTGCGTGCCAAGGTCAGCGAGGAGCTGGCGGAGCTGGATGAGGCGCTGCACGAGGCCGGCGGGCGGGCTTCGCCCCATGCCGTGGAGGAACTGGGCGATGTACTGTTCGCCATCGTCAACTGGGCACGGCATGTCGGGGCGGACCCGGAAACGGCCCTGCGGGGCACCAACGCCAAGTTCGAACGGCGTTTCGGCTTCATGGAAGGCCTGGCCCGCGCCCGCGGACTGCAGCTGGCGGCCCTGAGCCTCGATGAGTGGGAGGGGTTGTGGCAGGAGGCCAAGGCGGCCGAACGGCAGCGTCTGTGATAATCTCGTGCTGATGCGCGCTCCCGTCATGACCTCCTGGCATCCGGCAAGTTGGCAGTCCCGTACGGCGCAGCAACAGCCGAAGTATCCGGACCCGGCCGCGCTCGAAGCCGTGATCGCTCAGCTGTCGCGCCTGCCGCCGATCGTGGTCTCGTGGGAGGTGGAGGCCCTGAAGGCGCGCCTGGCCTCAGCCCAGCGCGGTGATGCTTTCCTGCTGCAGGGCGGCGACTGCGCCGAGACCTTCCAGGACTGCGAATCCGACCAGATCGCCCGCAAGCTGAAGATCCTGCTGCAAATGAGCCTGGTGCTGCTGCACGGCCTGAAGAAACCCATCATCCGCCTGGGCCGCATGGCCGGCCAGTACGCCAAGCCGCGTTCGGCGGACCTGGAGACGCGTGATGGCGTGTCGCTGCCGAGTTACCGCGGTGACCTCGTCAACCGCCCGGAATTCACCGCCGAGGCGCGCATCCCCGATCCGCAGCTGCTGCTGCGCGGCTACGAACGCGCCGCTCTCACCCTGAACTTCGTGCGGGCGCTGATCGACGGTGGCTTTGCCGACCTGCATCACCCCGAGTACTGGGACCTGGGCTTCCTGAAGCACTCGCCGCTGCAGGACGCCTACCAGCGCATTGCGGATTCCATCGCCGACTCCCTGGACTTCCTGGAGAGCGTCAGCGGCCGTGCCATCCACGAGTCCGTGACGGCCGACTTCTACTGCAGCCACGAGGGCCTGCTGCTGGCCTACGAGCAGGCGCAGACCCGTTTCATCCCGCGCCAGCAGCGCTGGTACAACCTGTCCACGCACCTGCCATGGATCGGCATGCGCACCGCGCAGCTGGACGGAGCGCATGTCGAATACATGCGCGGCATTTCCAACCCGGTGGCCGTGAAGATCGGCGGCGGCATGGACGACGCCTGGGCGCAGGGCCTGGTCACCACCCTCAACCCGCAGAACGAGCAGGGCCGCCTCGCCTTCATCCACCGCTTCGGCGCCAAGGACATCGAAAAGCACCTGCCGCGCCTGATCCGCGCGGTGCGCGCCACCGGCCAGAGCGTGCTGTGGATCTGCGATCCCATGCACGGCAACACCGAGACCGCGACCTCGGGCCTGAAGACCCGCCGCTTCGAGAACATCCTGAAGGAGATCGAACTGGCGTTCGCCATCCACCAGGAAATGGGCTCACACCTGGGTGGCGTGCACATCGAACTCACCGGCGATGACGTCACCGAATGCACCGGCGGCGCCCGCGGTCTCACGGACGCCGACCTGCAGCGCGCGTACCGCTCGACGGTGGACCCGCGCCTGAACTGCGAGCAGTCGCTGGAACTGGCCATGCTGATCGCCGACCGCGCCCGCGGCGGGCGGCGCTGAGGGTCCGTCGATGGCGCACGGCAGGGCCGCGCCCGGCGGAGCACGACCCGTGCCGCCGGCGGACGCCGGCTACGATCCGGACTGCCGGGCATGTCCACGTCTGGCAGCGTTCCTGGACGAGTCGCGCCGACGTGTCCCCCTGTACTGGTCGCGGCCGGTGCCCGCCTTCGGCGATCCGGACCCGCGCATCCTGATTGCAGGGCTCGCCCCCGGACTGCATGGCGCCAACGCCAGCGGACGGCCCTTCACCGGTGATTACGCCGGCGTGCTGCTGTACCAGACCCTGTTCGACCTGGGGTTCTCCAGTCAGCCCGATGGGGCCGCCCCGGACGATGGCCTCGAACTCAGGGGTGTGCGCATCACCAACGCTGTCAAGTGCGTGCCGCCCGACAACAAGCCCGAACCTGCCGAAATCCGCCGCTGCAATGCCTATCTCGCCGCCGAGTCTGCACGGCTGGAACACGTGCGCGTCATCGTGGCGCTGGGCCGCATCGCCCACGACGCGGTGCTGCTGGCGCTCGCGCTGAAGCGCAGCGCATACACCTTCGGCCATGCCGCGGAGCATGCGCTGCCGGACGGCCGGCACCTCGTCGACTCCTATCAC
>DAIDKA010000193.1 GCA_027451085.1 Gammaproteobacteria bacterium | reverse complement strand
GGTGGTGGATGCGGTGAACGCCGTGCTGGAAATTGCTGCCGGCGACATCGAGCCGCCGCCCAGCTTCGGCGCCGGCGTGCGCACGGAGTTCATCCAGGGCATGGGCAAGGTTGACGACCGGTTTGTGATCCTGCTCGACCTTGACAACATCATGAGCGCAAAAGATCTGGTGCCGCTGGAAGAGCGGCAGGCGCTGGAAGACGAGGCCGAGGAAGCCGGGTCTCCCGAGCCGGTGCACTGAGGTCCGCCATCGACAGCGATGAGGCCGCCGCGGAGCATTCTCAGGCGGCCTTGTTCATGGTGGAAACCGGCCGGCCGGTCAGGCGGTGATCCAGCTTTCCGCGATCTGCACAGCGTTCAGCGCGGCGCCCTTGAGCAGCTGGTCCCCGGCGCAGAACAGCGAGATGGAGTGCCCCGTGGGGTCGCTCACGTCCTGGCGGATGCGACCGACCAGGATGTCGTCCTGCCCGGAGGCGTCCTTGGGCATGGGGAAGTAATTCTTCTCGACGTTGTCCATGAGCTTCACGCCAGGCGCACCGGTCAGCAGCTCGCGCACCTGCGCCGGCGTGATGGGGTCACGGCACTCGAAGGTCAGGGCGACGCAGTGGGCGCGCAGCACCGGCACACGCACGCAGGTGGCGCTGACCCGCAGGGCCGGCTCACCGAAAATCTTGCGGGCCTCGTTCATCACCTTGGTTTCTTCGTCGTTGTAGCCCGTCGCGGGGTCCACCTTGGTGTTGTGGCTGAAGACGTTGAAGGCGTAGGGATGCGGCAGCACCTTGTGCTGGTACTCGCGCCCCTCCAGGTGGGCGCGGGTTGCTTCCTGCAGTTCCTCCATGGCGGCCGCGCCGGCGCCGGAGGCGGCCTGGTAGGTGGCGAGCGTGAGGCGCTGGATCGGGTTCCTCCTGTGCACGGGCCACAGCGGCAGGATGGAGATGATGGCCGCGCAGTTGGGGTTGGCGATCACGCCGGTATTGCGGGCGATCTGCTGGGGATTGATCTCCGGCACCACCAGCGGCACATCGGCATCCATGCGGAAGGCGGAGGAGTTGTCGATGACGATGGCGCCGGCCCGCACGGCCACGGGCGCGAATTCCTTCGAGATGCCGCTGCCGGCGGAGAACAGCGCGATCTGCACGCCCTTGAAGCTGTCCGCGGTGGTTTCCTGGATTGCGATGTCCTCGCCGCGGAACACAAGCCGCTTGCCCACCGAGCGCTTCGAGGCGAGCAGGCGCAGCTGCGACACGGGAAAGTTGCGTTGTTCCAGGCAGCGGACCATCTCCACGCCCACGGCGCCGGTGGCGCCGACGACCGCTACGACGTAGCCGGCTGCCTGGCCGGGTGAGGGGGAAGTTGCAGATGCCATGCTCGATCTCCGATGGTTGTGCCCCGCAGGGGTGAGGCGCCACGAATGGCGCCTCATAAACGAAAAGGCCCCGTCGGAACTCCGGCGGGGCCTTGGGTGAAGTCGTTGCGAACGTCCGCGACTAGCCGAGAGCCCCCGCTGCGGGTGCTTTTTCAGCCTGGGTCTTTTTGACAGACTTGATCACGCTGCCAAGGCTAACCCAGCCCGAATGGGGCTGTAAAGTGCAGGGTCTGCGGTTCGCGCCCCCGCGTGGCGGGCTAAGGCACGGGATCGAAACCGTAGCGGTGGAAAATGGCCTGCGCCGGGGCTGACTTCAGGTACTGGACGAAGCGCGCTGCGCCGGCGTGCGCCGTGACGGTGGCCGCCGCAGGATAAACGATGGGTTCGTGACTGCCTGCAGGAAAGTCCGCCACGATCCGTACCGCCTCGTCCTGCAGGGCATCGGTGCGGTAGACGATCCCGAGCGGGGCTTCACCCCGGGCTACATAGGCCAGCGCGGCACGTACGTTTTCAGCGGCCACGATCCGGTCCTGCACCGCGTCCCACACATGCAGCCGGGTGAGGGCCGCCTTGGCATAGCGTCCAACCGGCACCGAGTCGGGATCGCCGGTGGCCAGGTGGCCGCTGCCGCCCAGGGCGGCAGCCAGCGCGAAGTGGGGCCCGACGTCGAGCTTTACGCTGCTGCCGGCCGGGGCTATCAGCACCAGCCGGTTGCCGAGCACGTTGACGCGGGTGCTCGTGGCGAGCAGGTGGTGTTGCTGGAGGTAGTCCATCCAGTCTGTGTCGGCGGACAGGAAGACATCGGCCGGCGCACCAGCCTCGATCTGCCGCGCCAGCGCTGAACTGGCCGCGAAGGACAGTTTCACCCGCTGGCCGGTCGCGTGCGTGTAGGCGCGGGCGGCTTCGCCGAGGGCATCCGTCAGGGAAGAGGCCGCCAGTACCGTCAGTTGCGGGGCGGGTGCGGCCGCAGGTGGCGCGGCCTGCGCCGGTGCGTTCCCCGGCGCCAGCAGGCTGATGAGGCTGGCCGCGAGCCCGAACAAGGTGCGGCGGCCTGAATTCACCGGGACAGACCTGCGCAAGCGGCTCATGATACGGTTGCTGCTGTGATCCTGAACGAAAGCATGTACCTGGCATGACCATAACACCTGAGGTCCGGCTGCGCATCGACCTGGGGCCCGGCATTTCCATCGGGCCTGGCAAGGTCGCGTTGCTGGAACAGATCGAGCGCAGCGGGTCGCTGTCGCAGGCAGCGCGGGTGCTGAAAATGAGCTACCGCCGCGCCTGGCTGCTGCTGGACGACATCAATCACGGCCTGGCCGAGCCTGTGACCACGGCCAGCGTGGGTGGCAGCGGTGGCGGTGGCGCGCAGCTGACGGACTTCGGCCGCCGCGTCGTGGCAGCCTACCGCGAGGTGGAAAAGGGTGCGCTGCAACTGGCCTCGCAGCGGCTGGAATGGCTCAGCGCGGGCGCACCCGCGGCGCGCGAAGATGCGGGCCGGCGTCCGATCAACCGTCCGCTCGCCCGGATGGCGACGCAGGTTTCGCAGACTGCGCCGGCGCCTGCGGCGCTGTCCCCGGGCCGCGAGACAAAACGCCCTTGATCGACAGCTGTATGCGTACGCACTGGCCCGCTGCGAGCTGATCCGATTCGATGTTCAGCAGGTCTGCGCCCACGCGGATTCGAGCCACCCCGGTGCTGGCATCCACGGCATCGACCACTCCCTCGAGTACCGGTCCCAGGGTGTCGTCGTCGACAATCGCGCGCAGCGGACGTGAGCGGCTCATCGAGGTGATGCTGCCGCTGTCCGCGACCCTGCCCTGATCCAGCAGCACCACGCTGTCAGCCAGCCGCAGCACCTCGTCGAACTGGTGGCTTACGTACACCATGGGCAGCGCGAGTTCGTCGCGCAGCCGCTCCAGCCAGGGCAGCAGTTCATTGCGGCGCGCGGCGTCCAGTGTTGCAAGCGGCTCATCCAGCAGCAGCAGGCGCGGCTGCGACAGCAGTGCCCGGCCGATGGCCACGCGCTGGCGCTCGCCGCCGGACAGCGCCGCGGGACGCCGGGTCAGAAGCGCGGCCAGTCCCAGCAGGGCCACCGCATCATCGAAGCGGATGCCGGCGTCGGCGCGTGTGCGGGCAAGGCCATAGCGCAGGTTGGCGCTGACGTCGAGGTGCGGGAACAGGCGCGAGTCCTGGAAGACGTAGCCGATCCGCCGGTCTTGAGCGGGCACGTCGATGCCCGCGGTCGAATCAAGCAGCACGGTCCCGTCGATTTCAACGCGGCCCGAATCTGGCGCCAGCAGACCTGCCAGCAGGTGGGTTGTGGTGCTTTTGCCACAGCCGGAGCGGCCGAAGAGCGCAGTGACCCCCGGGGTCGCCGCCTCGAAGTCCACCGACAGCTGGAAGCTGCCGCGGCGCTTGCGCAGCGAGACCTTCAGCATGGGTTCAGGCAGCCTTGCCGAGGTGGTCGCGCAGCCGATGCGCCAGCCATTCCGACAGCATCAGGCCCGCAAGCCCCAGCGTGAACGAGATCAGCGCCAGGCGGGCGGCGTCGGCGTCGCCATCCGGGTTCTGCAGCGCGGTGTA
>DAIDKA010000192.1 GCA_027451085.1 Gammaproteobacteria bacterium | reverse complement strand
CAGCTCACGCAAGTGCGCAACGAGCTGGTCCGGCTCATAGCGCGGGTTGTCCGGCACGTGCTCGAGCACAAAAACGTACAGCTGCGAGGACGAGACGGGGTTGATTCCGACCTTGACCGGGCCACCAAAGAACATTTCGGTCCGATCGACTTCGGCCGGGCGCGGCGCCACCGCGCGCCAGCAGCCCTGGCCGGTGAACCGCGGCTGCATTGCGCCGGGAAACAGCTGCCGCCGTGTCTCGGAGTACAGGCCGTCCGCCGCGACCACCAGCTCGTAGCGCCCCCGCCCGCCGTCGCTGAAGCGCACCGTCACCCCGGCGCCATCATCGTCGAACCCGACGGCCTTGAGGCCCAGGCGCACCTCGGTTCCTGCAGCACGCACCTGCGTGGCAAGAATTTCGTGCAGTACGGGGCGCATGATGCCGCCGCTGCACTGGACTGCCTGCGGTGCCGGTGGCACCGGCGCTTCAAACAGCAGCGTGCCATCCAGCGCGCGGCCGCGCATGCCTGCAGTCACGAAGCCTTGGCGCCGGATCTCCTGCAGGGTGCCCAGCTGTTCAAACGCGCGCAGCGACATCCCGGTGAGACTGATACCTGCGCCGTAGCTGCGCCAGCCGGAGTCGGCGTCGATCAGCGTCACCGGTACGCCACGCGCGCGCAACGCGATTGCGGCGGACATGCCGGCGATGCCGCCGCCGAGGATGAGAGCCGACCCGATCACGCCGGAACCTGCCACAGACCCTTGTCGGCCGCGAGCTCAGCATGCGGGCGGTTGCCGGGAATGATGCGACCGGTGCCCCACTGGTCCATTGTCTCAGGCGACGGCGTGTAAACCGTGGGCTGCCAGGTGCTCTCGTCCACATCCTCCAGGTCCGAGGTGTACTCCACGGTGTTGCCGTTGGGCGTCGAATAGTAGGTGAAAGTGTTGTTGCCGGCGGTGTGGCGACCTGGCCCCCACTGCAGCTCCACTCCTGCCGCCGACAGGCGCCCCAGCCCCCGCATCAGCGCATCCACCGAGGCCACATCAAAGGCCACGTGGTTCAGGGCCGGCGGTCCGGGCAGGATCGCGAGCCGGTGGTGCGCGCGATTGCAGCGCAGAAACACCATGAAGTCGCCCAGCCAGTCGGACAGACGAAATCCCAGCGCCTCGCGATAGAAGCGCTCCAGCTGCTTGTGCTGTGGCGAGTGCAGCACCATGTGGCTGATACGAAGCGGGATGGGGTCTGTGTCACCGACCGGCTGCGGCGTGCGTGCGGTGGCCTCGGTCAGCACCTCCACGGCGTGCCCATCAGGATCGAAGAAGCGAAATCCGTAACCACCCCCGAACCGGTCGCTCGGGGCCGGCGGCTGGATGATCCGGGCACCTGCCGCCTCGACCTGTGCATGCAGGACGTGGACATCCGCGCGCGAGGCGGCCGACAGCCCGAACAGATCCGTCATACGCTGCGCGCTGGCGCGCAGCCGAACGGTGTAGGGGTGGGTCGACCCGGCTGCGGCCAGATAGACGCAGCCATCGTGCTCGTGGACCGGCTGCAGCCCCCAGCGCGCGGTGAAGAACTCGACCTCCGCGGCCAGGTCCACAACCGCGAGTCCGACGTGGACGATATCCGTGACCGCTGCTGGCATCTGCCTTCCCCTGATTGCTTCGGGCTTGCCGCCGCCGTCGCATTGCACGTCTGGCGGACAGGCTCATTTATTCCTTGCAGCAGGAATATATTCCGGCGAGACGCCGCCGCGCAACTTTGAGATTGAAATTCCATTTTCTGGCCCCGGTCACTACCATGTGCGCTTCGGTCACACCCGGCCTCGGAGCCACGCCATGACCAACTCAACCCGCGGGGCCGCCGCACGCACCCTGGACCTGCTGCGTTGCATCGCCTCAGGCCCTGGTGAGTTCACGCTCAAGGAGCTCGCCGAACGCATCGGTCTGCCGCAGAGCACGGTGCACCGGTTGCTGGAGGGCTGGGTGCAACGCGACCTGGTGCAACACGGGGACGCCAGAACCTATCGGATCGGCCCGGAGCTGTTCCGCGTGGCCTCGATGGTGCAGCAGCACTTCGAGATCCCGCGTCTGGCGCGGCCCATTCTCGTCTCGCTATGGCAGCAGTGGCAGGAATCGGCGGTGCTGTGCCTGTTCAATCCCGCCACCCGCACAGCCACGGTGGCCGATTCCATTGCCAGCCCGCACCCGCTGCGCTATGAGCTGGCGCTGAACAGCGTCATCTCCCTCGCATGGGGCTCGCTCGGCCGGGCCATCCTCGCCCACCTGTCACCGCCGGAGATTGAAGCCGTGCTGCTGCACGACGCCCCTGGGCCGTTCAGTCATGCGCCGCTGCCGCCACAGCGCGCACTGCTCAGGGAGCTGGCCCAGGTGCGCGGCCAGCGCTATGCGCAGTACCACAACGAGGCCATGAACATCGCGGGAGTCAGCGCCGCGGTGCTGTCGGCCAATGGAGGTGTCATCGGCTCCATCGGCGTCATCCTGCCGGGCTCGCGTTACAGTTCAAAGATCGAGATGCGGCTGCCGGCCCAGGTGGTGGCTGCCGCCAAGAGCCTGAGTCAGGCTCTGATGCACCCTGCGGACCCGACGACTCCCGCGGCGCACGCGATCCGCCGTGCCACACCCGCACGCCGGCCCTGACCTGCCCTTGGCAGAACCTTGACCACGCTGCTGCCGTGGCTACGGCAGCCCGAACACCACCAGCGTGGCCGCGCCGGTGGCACTGGCCGAGTCCCGGGAGGAGCTGCCCGAGGGCACGGCGATGTACTGGCGGCCTCCCGCTTCATAGCTGGTGATACCGCCGGCCACAGGCCCGCCAGTCTGGAAGCGGTAGAGGATCTCGCCACTGCTCGCGTTCAACGCGAGAAACTCCCCGCCGGAATCCCCCGTCAGCAACAGCCCACCGGCCGTGGGCGTGACGGCGGCCAGCACCGGGTCCTTGCGGTGCACCTGCCAGACCTCGCGGCCCGAGCGCGGATCGAAGGCGCGGATCCAGCCACTCTGCAGCACGGGCGGATCGATGATAAACCGGCCGCCGAAGTAGACCCCGCCGGGCACATACCTGGGTTCGGCCCGCTGCAGGGTGTTGCAGCGGTCGGCCGCTCCCACGAACAGCAGCCCCAGCGCCGGCGACCAGGCCGGGCCGTTGTACTGGCCCAGCGCGCCCGGACACACGTGCACCGGGTGATCCGGGCTGAGCGGCACATCGATGTTCTCGCGCGTGGTGAAGGGCAGTTGCTGCAGCATCTGGTGGCTGTCGCGGTCGTAGACGTACAGCAGGCCGTCCTTGCTGGCCACCGCCATCAGGCGCCGACCGCCCTGCTCGAACAGCGCAGGAGCCGCTGCCGTGTCCCAGTCGTGCACATCATGCGGCACCTGTTGCACGTACCACTGCAGATGACCGGTGCGCATATCCAGGGCCACGACGGAATCGGTGTAGAGGTTGCTGCCAGGACGCAGCGTGTCGTAGAAATCCGGCGCCGGATTGCCAGTGGGCACCAGCACCGAACCGGCCGCCGGATCGATGGCCATCGACGACCAGGTGGCGCCGCCACCGCGATCGAGGGCCGCGGCATTGCCCCAGGTCCGGGCTGCGGGTTCACCGGCGGCCGGAATCATGTTGAACGACCAGGCCAGCGCGCCGGTGGCCGCATCGAAGGCGTACACCCTGCCGCGGATGCCGGTGTCGGCGCCGGCATCGCCGGTGAAGACCTTGCCGCCGAAAGCCACGGGCGCGCCGGTGATCTCATAGCCCTTGGCACTGTCGGCTGCGCGCACGTCCCAGAGCAGCTTGCCGGTGGCGGCGTCCAGCGCGATCAGGTGGCCGTCGGCCGTGCCGCGGTACAGCGCCCCGCGATACAGGGCGACACCGCGGTTGCCCGGCAGATGCTCGGGATCGGGCGGCACATAGTTGTAGCTCCAGCGCAGGGCACAGGTGGCGCCGTCCACCGCAAACACCTTGTGCACCGTCGTCAGGTACAGCGTGCCCCGGTACGCGACCGGACTGGTCTCGAAGCTGCCGAGCTCGCCCAGTTGCAGCAGGCAGCGCGCCTGCAGCTGCCTGGCATTGCGAATGCTGATTTGCGCAAGCGGCGAGAACCGCTCTCCAGCCAGCGTACGGTTGTAGGTCAGCCAGTCACCTGCCGCCGGCGCCCGCAGCTCAGCATCGTCCGGCACCCGGGTGGTGGCGGGAACCACGCTGGCCGGTGGCTGGGGCCAGGGCCCGGTGTACACCGGAGCAGGCGGCGCTTGCGTCTGCGCGGCCTCACCCTCGGCACCGAGGTCGACATCCAGCGCCGATGCAGTCAGTGGCACCGCGCCGGCGCTGTAGCCATTGCGAGCCAGCAGGAAGGCCGTCAGCCCCAGGTTGTCCGATTCACTCAGCGAACCCGGCGCGTTCTTGGGCATCTGCTTCGCCACACTCTCATAGAGATCACGCAGCATGTGGTGGCCGTCCCCCCAGGTGCGCGCAAAGCTGGGGCCCGTCAGGGCTACTGCGGCGGCGCCCTGCAGTTCCCTGCCATGACAGACGCCGCAGGCGCTGGCGTAGACGACCCTGCCTCGCGCCACCTGGTCGGCGGTGAATCCGACTGCGGGCGCCGCAGCTTGCGCACTCACGCACACACCCAGGCCGAGCGCCACGATGCCGGACGCGCCCCGCCATGCCCCGCTGATGCCCGGGGACTGCCATCGCCGCCTGCTCACGCCAGTTCTTGCGCCGAAGCCCAGATGCCGTGCACCTGGGCGCTGGTGCGGAACGGCAGGATGACCCGCGCCACGTCCCCGGCGGCCAGGTCACGCGCATCCGCAATGATCAGCTCGGAGCGCATTTCGGCATAGTTCTGCGCCACACCCACCAGGTAGCCGTCGCCCTCTTCGTGACCACCGGGGCGCGGCACGAAACTGCACTCCTGCAGGGTGTGCGTGGGGCCGGCGAAGTAGGCATCGAACTTGCCGGTGTGGAAGTCGAAGCGGCCGTAGCAGTTGTTCGCCCGGCCCTGCGCCAGGCCGTTGGCATGGGCGGCATCGAACGGTCGGGTCGCGTCGGCAAAACTGGTGTAACCATAACGGTTGTGCAGCGTCAGCGCCCGGGGGTCCACCTTGCCCAGGTCCACCACCGGGAAGGGATACAGGATCTCCTCTTCATAGCCCTCGCCCTTCGACTTCAGGTCGATGGTGATCTTGCGCACGAAGGCGCGGGCCCGCTTCGGATCAAAGGCCGTACCGTCGGTGTTGGGGAAGAACGGGAAGAAGTTGCCATCCCAGAACGGCGCATAGATCACGACCTTGTCGCCGTCATCGTAGGCGTTGAACGTGTGCATCATGCAGCGCGGCGGTCCCTTGAACCAGCGGATGTCCGAGCCGTCGCCGGTGCGCGAGAGCACGCCGATATAGGCCGGCTTGGAGTTGTCCCACCACCAGTGGATCTTGCCGGCCTTGAGGATGTCGAGGCTCGTGGTGTAGCCGCACATGGGGATGATGAAGCGCCGGTGCGTGACCGCCACGTCGTGCAGCATGGTCATGTACGGTGTCTTGACGCGCATCTCGTGCGTCACGCGACCGCCGGATCCAACGGTGGCGATATAGACGTCGTTGGTGGCCAGGCCGGAAGCCTCGTAGCCGAACGCCACCATTTCACCGGTCAGGGGGTCGAGCTTGGGGTGCGCGGTGAAGGTCTGGCTCTTCCACTGGCCGTCGAAGTCCCATGTCCCCTTGGTCTCGAGCGTCAGCGGGTCGATATGGTGCGGCAGTCCGTCCTCCTTCAGGGTGAAGAGCCTGCCGCCGTGCACCACCGGCGTCGTGTTGGAGACCGTGCGCAGGTTCGGATGCTCCGGGTCGCGGATCGAGGGGTCATCGGTGTAGGGATTGCGGTAGTAGCCGTAGAGCTGACGGCCCGCAGCGAGGTCGTTCTGATAGCGGCGGGTTCGAACATAACGGCCGCGGTAGCTCACCCTGCCGTTGTTGAGGCGGAATGCACTGATGTAGCCGTCCGAGTTCAGCGGCGCATCGTCGTGGAACATCGGTGGGTACAGGAAGTCCCCACCCACGCGGAAGAAGCTGCCGTCGAGGTCCTTCGGGATCCGCCCCAGCACCTCGCAATCCGCCACCTCGCCCTCGAAGCGTTCCGGGGCACCGAAGCCTGTCTTGCTCTGAACCTGTGCGAAATCAACCATGGACTCTTCCTTTAAGTAAGATCAGTGCTTCACGATCCAGGGCGAGGACTGGTAGTACGGCGAACCGATGAAGTCGGCTTCCACCGGACCCACCTCGCCGTTCGCCACCTTGAAGGTTTCGATGAAACTCCAGGTCTGCGGCTCCTGGAAGGGCGAAGTCATCTTCTTGCCATCCGTCAGGGTGTAATCGATCACGTTGCCCTTGTGGTCGATGAAACCGCGGAACATCACCAGGCCCCGGGCCTCGTCCACCAGGACGGGCTCGCGCCGCACGCGTTCATTGAAGCGGAAGTAGCCGAGTTTGAAGCGCGTGGCGCAGCCGTCCGCGGCCGTCTCCAGGCCGTTTTCGATGCGGTGGCAGCGGGGTGAGAACCTGGTGTGCAGCGTACCGTCGTTGCGCGCCAGCGTATCGTAGTAGCCGTCGGCGATCCGGACCAGCTGCGCGCGCGGACGCTTCTCCGCCGGAGTCAGCAGGCGCGCCATTTCCGGATCATGCACCAGGGTGTGGACGTTGCCGAAAGGGGTCGGCGGGCCGCTGACCAGGCGCTTGGTGGACAGCAGGTGCTCCACCTGCGTGATGTGTCCATGCCGTACCTTCAGGCGGATCGCCAGGAACGCCGGGACATCGCGCATCATGATGGCGGTGTAGATGCCGATGCCGCCGGTCGCGGGATCAGTGAAGGTCAGCGCCGGGCCGACCTCCTGCGTGACCACGTCCCAGCTGCCATCCGGAAACGGCATTTCCGCCATGTTCTCGGTGTAGCGCACGTGCGCAGCGAACGGCGCCTTGCTGCTGTCGTGGGCGAGATAGGCCGCCCGGTACTCATCGCCGATGGTCGACAGGCACTTTGCATCGCAGGAATCGTGGCCCGCGGCGTTCGCGGCGACCGACAGGGCCACACCGGCCAGCACCAGCGTGCACAGGGACAATTTCTTCATCACGTCTCCTGACGCCGGCGAGCGGCGCCGGCTCATGGCGATTTCAATGCTGCGGCTGCCGCGGATCTTTTTCGCCCAGGCCGGGATAGAACAGCGCACGGTTGGGCTCGGACTCGTTGTACACCTTGCGCACCTTGAACAGCCAGTGGCCATTGACCTTCACCAGCGTGTCTTCATAGTGGCCGAAATACAGCAACTGCACGTCGTGCTGCGGAGTGTTGTTGGTGATGGCGAACCAGTAGGCCGTGGTGTGGGCCACATTGCCATCGACGTCGATGACATGGTTGACGATCTGGTGGTGGGTGCGCGGCCGGGAAGTGGCCCCTTCCGGGATGTCCACCTTGCGGCTGCCGCCGAAGTTTGACATGACCTTGCGGATGTTGGCCTTGCCGCGCACCACGCCACCCACCCAGTCTAGCTCACTGTCCTCGGCCCAGGTGGACATGACGGTGTCGATGTCACCGGCATCGACGGCCACCATGTACTTGTTGGACAGGTTCTCGATCTCGGCGCGGTCATCGGCATAGCCGGCAAAGGCCGCCGCTGCGAAGGTCGTGGCGCAGGCGGCCGCCAGCACCGGCAGGAATCTGATCTTCATGGGCCCACCTTGTTGTTTTCGCAATGCAGCGGCGCAGTGTGCTACGGGTGTGCCCGCCGCGGCAACGTCGAACGCAGCTGGATGCCATCGTGTGCGTCGAGCAGTTGCGCCAGCCAGTCGACGAACACCCGCACCTTGCGTGACAGGTGGCGGTTCTGCGGGTACACGATCGAGAGGGCCAGGGGTTCGGGGAACCAGTCACCCAGCACCAGTTGCAGCGTGCCGCGCTCCATCGCCTCCTTGAGAATGAACGCGGGTACCTGGGCGATCCCGAGCCCGGCCTCGGCCGCTGCCACGTAGCTGTTCTCGTCCTCCAGCGCCAGGTGCCCCGGAAACAGCGCCTGGACCCGTTCCGCGCCCTTGGAGAACGTCCACCCGACGTTGTCACCGGTGCGCGGCGAGAAATGGTTGAGACAGTGATGCTGCCGCAGTTCGTGCGGATGCCGCGGCATGCCGTGCTCTGCCAGGTAGGCCGGGGCGGCGCAGGTGGCGAAGTACAGCGAGCCCACGCGCCGTGCAACGAGGCCGGGATATTCCACCTCCCCCGCCCACAATGCGCAGTCGATGCCCGCCTCCACCAGGTCCACGTGCCGCTCGTTGCCGGCCAGCGCCAGTTCGAGCTCCGGGTAGCGTGAGAACAGTCCCGGCAGAGCGGGCACGATGACTGCGCGCGCAATCAGCGTAGGCACATCCACCCGCAGGCGGCCTCTCGGGGCGGCCTGATGCTGCAGCAGAGCCTCTTCCGCCTCCTGTACCTGGTCCAGGATGGCGACGGCGTGCGCGTAATAGGCCTGACCGTCGGGCGTGACGCTCACCCGCCGGGTGGTGCGGTTGAGCAGCCTGACCTTGAGTTGGGTCTCGAGCTTGCGGATCAGCGTACTGGCCGTAGCCGGTGGAATCCCCAGGCTGTCTGCTGCACGGGTGATACCGCCGGTTTCGACCACCCGGACGAACAGGGCCATGGCCTGCAGCTTATCCATGATTATTCAGAAATCGGAATATTGAATTCCTGCTCTTCTATTTATCCCATTTCAGCGGGGCAATAAAGTGCATTCAGGTGGGACTTGAGCCCGGATCGAACGACCAGAAGGAGTCTTATGAATCACGCCGTCAAGACCGTGACTGACCAGAGCTTCGAGCAGGACGTACTGAAGGCCGACAAGCCCGTGCTGGTGGACTACTGGGCCGAGTGGTGCGGACCCTGCCGCATGATCGCACCGGCAGTGGAGCAATCCGCCGTGGAGCATGCCGGCCAGGTGGAAGTGGCCAAGCTCAACATCGACGAAAACCCGGCCACCCCCAGCCGGTATGGTGTACGCGGCATCCCCACCCTGATGCTGTTCAAGGGTGGCAGGCCCGTGGCGACGCATGTGGGCGCCTTGAGCAAGAACCAGCTCTACGCCTTCATCACCGCCAACGTGTGAGGTTCAGCCCGCGTTGATGACGGCGAGGAAGTCGCGGCCATAGCGCTGCAGCTTGGCTTCCCCGACGCCGCTGACCTGGGCGAGTTCGTCCTCATCCGCTGGCATCGCGCGCAGCATCGCCAGCAGGGTTGCATCGTGGAACACCACATAGGGCGGCACGCCTTGCTGGCGGGCGAGCTGCGTGCGCAGGGCACGCAGCGCATTCCAGAGCGACTGTTCGCGGGCTTCAATGCCAAGATTGGCGCCGGTGATGACCTGGCCGTCCCGGCGCCTGCGGGTGGCGCGAACAGGCTTGGCGTCCTGCCGCAGCAGCACGCGCTGGCCGGCGCTGAGCACGGCCCGACTGGCGTGGGTCAGGCGCAGCGTGCCATAGCCTTCCGCATCAGTGGCGAGCAGGCCTGTGGCCAGCAGCTGGCGGAACACCGAACGCCATCCCTGCTCGTCCATGTCGGTGCCAATGCCGAAGGTGGAGAGCCTGTCATGACCCAGCTGGCTCATGCGCTCATTGTCCACGCCGCGCAGGATGTCGATGACGTGGCCGGCACCGAAACGCTGGCCGCTGCGATATACCGCGGACAGCGCCTTTTGCGCAGGCACGGTGGCATCCCAGGTCTGCGGCGGCTGCTGGCAATTGTCGCAACGGCCGCAGGGACCCTGGAAGTCCTCGCCGAACGCGCCCAGCAGCAGTTCGCGCCGGCAGCGCGTGGCCTCGGCATAAGCCAGCAGCAATTCCAGCTTCTGCCGTTCGATGCGCTTGCGATCGTCGGCCGATTCCGACTGCGCGATCATCTGGCTCATCGTCACCACGTCGGCGAGGCCGTAGATCATCCACGCCTCGGCGGGCAGTCCATCGCGGCCACCACGACCCGTCTCCTGATAGTAGCCCTCCAGGCTGCGCGGCAGATCGAGATGCGCCACGAAGCGCACATCCGGCTTGTCGATACCCATGCCGAAGGCCACCGTGGCCACCATCACCACCCCGTCCTCTCGCAGGAACCGCTGCTGATTGCTGGCGCGCGTGGCTGCATCGAGACCGGCATGGTACGGCAGGGCATCGATGCCGGCGGCGGCCAGCCAGGCGGCGGTCTCGTCCACTTTCTTGCGGCTGAGCGCGTACACGATGCCAGCCTCGCCACCGTGACCTGCGAGAAACTGCATCAGCTGCGTGCGCGGGTTGTGCTTCAGCATCACGCGGTAGCACAAGTTCGGGCGGTCGAAGCTTGCGACAAACTGGCGCGCTGCGCCCAGCGCGAGCCGCTCCGCGATCTCCTCGCGCGTACGCTGGTCGGCGGTGGCAGTGAGCGCGACGCGCGGCACCTGCGGGAAACGCTCGTGCAGCACCGTGAGCTGGCGGTACTCAGGCCGGAAGTCGTGCCCCCACTGCGACACGCAGTGCGCCTCGTCGATGGCGAACAGCGCAATCTGTGCCTGCTCGATCAGGCCCATGAACCGCGGGGTCAGCAGGCGCTCCGGCGCCACATACAGCAGGTCCAGCCCGCCCGCCAGAAACAGGCGCTCGACCTCGCGCTGCGCCTGGGCGTCGAGGCTGGAGTTCAGGTATGCCGCCGCGACGCCCGCGGCGCGCAGCGCCTCCACCTGGTCCTGCATCAAGGCGATCAACGGTGACACCACGATGCCGGTGCCCTGCCGCAGCAGCGCGGGAATCTGGTAGCACAGCGATTTGCCGCCGCCGGTGGGCATCAGCACCAGCGCATCGCCACCCTCCGCCACATGCTCGACGATGGCCTGCTGCTGGCCCCGGAAACCGGGATAGCCGAAGACGCTGTGGAGGATGTCGAGCGCGGTGCGGGGCATTGCCTGGGTTTCAGCCGGCGAGCTGCGCCACCACGGCGTCGACCTCGGCGCTGCTGCCGAGAATGACGCTGCAGCGCTGATGCACCGCCTCGGGCTGTACATCGAGGATGCGCTGGCCCGGGGCGGCCAGCGCCTTGCCGCCGGCCTGCTCCACCAGCATGGCCATGGGGTTGGCTTCGTACATCAGCCGCAGCTTGCCCTTGGGCGCCTTGGCCGTCGGCGGGTACATGAACACGCCGCCCTGCAGCAGCACGCGGTGCACGTCGCCCACCATGGCGCCGACATAGCGGCTGGAATAACCGTTGGATTGCGCCCAGTCCAGGTACTTCTGGTAGCCCTCGGGGAAGGTCCGGCGATTGGCCTCGTTCAGCGAGTAGCACTTGTTCGTCGGCGGGATTCTCAGGCCCTGCGCGACCCGCACGAAGGCGCCGATGGACGGATCGAGCACGAACATGTCCACGCCGCTGCCGATGGTCAGCACCATGACGGTGGAGGAGCCGTACAGGACATAGCCGGCGGCGACCTGCCGCTTGCCGGGCTGCAGGATGGCATCCGCGGCCGGGGTTGCCGCGTCCTTGCTCAGGATGCTGAAGATGGTGCCCACCGAACCACAGATGTCGAGGTTCGAGGAACCGTCGAGCGGATCGAACAGCACGCAGTAGCGTGATTGACCGTCGTCCTCGACCCGCAGCAGCACCGGTTCCTCGTTCTCCTCGGAAGCAATGACCGCAACGCCTTCGCGCTCACTCAGCGTCTGGAGCAGGATTTCATTGGCGATGACATCGAGCTTCTGCTGCGTCTCACCCTGCACGTTGGTTTCGCCCGCACTGCCCAGGACGTCTTCCAGGCGCGCGCGACGCACGGCGGCCGCGATGCGCTTGGCTGACCCCGCGACCGCTGACAGGATCCAGGAAAAAGTACCGGAGGCGTCGGGATGCTGCGCCTGATGGGCGAGGGCATGGGCCTGGAGAGTGACGATGTGGCGCGTGGCGCTGCTGTTGGTGGTTGTCATGCCGGGGATTATCCGCAGGACCGTGCCATGGGGGCAATGCCGTGGCGGGCAGCCCGCCCGGGGCCTCGAAGCCTAATGCAGGTCCGGTCCGGTGCCGGTGCCGGCCGGCACGCCGTAGTCGAACGGTCCGAACGGCAGCACGCTGCGCTGGTCAGGCAGGTCCTTCGCGTTCCAGCCACCGCCGAGCGCGAGGATCAGCGACACTGCGGCCTGCATCTGCCGCGCCTGCAGCTGGACCTCCTGAGTGCGCGCCGCGAGCGCGGCGACCTGTGCGACCGCCACGCTCAGATAGTTATCCAGGCCATCGCGGTACAGCGTGGTGGACAGTGCCAGCGCCTCGGCAGCCTGCCGGCTGGCCTCATGCTGCTGCTCAACCTCGGCCTTCAGGCGCTGGCTGCTGCTGAGTCCATCTTCGACTTCCTGGAAGGCGGCGAGCACCGTGACCCGGAAGTTGTCGCGCGTCTCGGCGTACTGCGACCAGGAGCGCTGCAGTTCGGCGCGGTGCAGCCCGCCCTCGAACAGCGGCAGCATGACCCCGGCACCGATCGACCAGAGGCTGTCGGGGAGATTGATCAGGTTGAAGCCGCTGTCCTGGAAGCCCGCGCCACCGAACAGCGTCACATTCGGGTAGAAGGCGGCGCGCGATACACCGATGGCGGCATTGGCAGCGGCCATCCGCCGCTCCGCGCCCGCGATGTCCGGCCGCCGTTGCAGCAACTGTGAGGGCACTCCGGTGGGCAGAACGGACGGGACCGGCTGGTAGGCGTGCCGTGCCGGGAGCGTAAACGCGCTGGGAATGGCACCCACGAGCACTGCAATGGCGTGCTGCAGCAGCTCGCGCTGCAGCGCGGTCTCGCTCTGCTGTGCCTTGGCCGACCCGAGCTGGCTCCGGGCCCGCGCATAGTCGAGCCCGGAGGCCACTCCTCCGTGGTACCGCAGGCCGGTCACTTCAACCGCCTGCTCAAACGCCGCGATGGACTGGCGCAGCACCTGAAGCTGCTGGTCCAGACCGCGGATGCCCAGATAGTCGGTCGCAAGCTCAGCCTGCAGGCTCAGCCGCGCCGTGGCGAGATCCGCTGCGCTGGCCTGCGCGAGCCGCTGCTGCTCGCGGGTTAGATTGCGTACCTGCTGCCAGAAGTCCGGCTCCCACGACGCCGAGCCGAGTACTTCGTTGGAAGCCTCCACGTCCGGACTGTGGCTCTGGAAGCTGCGGAACAGCCGGCGGTCGGACTGCCGGTTGTCCGAGAGCTGACCGCCCGCACCGACCTGTGGATAGAGCTGTGATCGTGCCTCGGCAGCCAGGTCGCGGGCCTGGGTGTAATGCTCCACCGCGATGCCGAGGTCAGGATTGGCCGCGTTCAGCTGCGCCTCCAGCCCACTGAGCACCGGGTCGTTGAACACCGTCCACCAGGCATCACGCGAAGCCGCCGCAGCGGCCGGCTGCGCGACGCGGAACGGACCGCTGCCCTGGTAGGAGTCGGGCAGGATGAAATGCGGCGGCTCATACACCGGCGCAAGATTGCACGCGGACAGCAGCGAGGCGCCCAGCACGGTAACGGCTGTGGCCCGCAACCTCATGGCGTGCCCGCACCATCCACGCGCGCCGGAGCATAGCCCGCCATCGGCGTCACGGGGCGTACGAGCTCTCCCTCCAGCAGCCCCGCGGGTGGATTATTCACCAGTCGCTCGCCAACCGACAGGCCGCTGGTGACCTGGACGGTCTGTCCGAGATTCTGGCCGAGTGTCACGCTGCGCAGGTGCACCCGGTTCTGCGCGTCCAGCACCGCCACCTGCGGGCCGGCGGCTCGAAAGATCAGCGCCTGCTCCGGCATGGTGGGCACACCGCGGTCGGTCGGCAGTTCGAACACCACCTCGACGAAGGTCCCGGGCCAGAGGCTCGTGTCAGGCTTGTCCACGACCAGTTCGGTGACCGCGGTGCGCGTGTTGGCGTTGAAGGCGCGCGCGGTGGTCAGGAACTTTGCTGCGATGGCTTTTGTCGGGTCCGACGGCAGGTGCAAGGTCGCCCCGGGCGCGCTGCCGAGGCCGGCGGCGTAGTCCTGGGGCACGGCGACGAACACCCGCAGCCTGTGAATGTCCGCGACGCTGAACAGCTCGGTCGACCCGTCGTGCGCCCCGGCCTGACCCCCGGCTGCATTGACGTAGCTGCCGACATCGGTCAGGCGTGCCGTCACCACACCATCGAACGGGGCAACGACGCGTTTGAACTTCTCGAGCGCCGCATACCGCGCGACATCCTGTTCGGCGACCTGCAAATCCGCCTTGGCCGCCGCCGCACCGGCTGTCTGCACATCGACCTCCTGCCTGGAGACAGCGGGCGTTCCAGCGAGCGCCTGCCAGCGGGCCGCGGTCGTCTTGGCAAGCTGGTAGCGGGTCTGAGCCACCCTGAGCTTCGCTTTCGCGGCCGCATAGTCGGCGTCCAGCTCAGGCGCGTCGATGGTCGCGAGCAGCTGCCCCGCCTTGACGGTCGCGCCGTAGTCCTCGTACCAGCTGTGCACGTAGCCGGACACCTGCGCAAAGATCGGTGCTTCGAACCAGGCCCGCACCGTACCCGGCAGCGCCAGTGTGCGCGTGGCGGGCCCGGGCTGGGGATTGATGACATCGACCGGCAGCACGGCGTGCTCCTGGGCGATGCGCCGCAGGTTGCTCAACCGATGGGCCCGCGCAAGGAAGCCGTAGAGCACCAGCCCCGCCACCAGGATGATCAGTACTGCCGCGGCCAGCTGGCTACGCTTCGGCATGGGCGTTCTCCTGCGGTTTGACGTTGCGATGCAGAAGCGCGAAGACACAGGGAACGAACATCAAGGTGGCGAAGGTCGCCACCAGCAGGCCGCCGATGACGGCCCGGCCGAGCGGCGCATTCTGCGAATTGGACAGGGACATCGGCACCATGCCGATGATCATGGCAAGGGCCGTCATCAGCACCGGGCGCAGCCGGGTATAGCCAGCCGTGATCGCCGCCCGGACGGCATCACCGTGCTCCTCAAGCTCCCGGCGCGCAAACGACACGACGAGGATCGAATTGGCGGTGGCGGTGCCCACACTCATGATGGCGCCGGTCAGCGCCGGCACCGAAAGCCGGGTGTCGGTCAGGAACAGCGCCCAGATGACCCCGGTGAGCGCGCCCGGCAGCGCCGTGATGATGATGAAGGGATCGAGCCACGACTGGAAGTTGACCACGATGACCAGGTAGACCAGCACCACCGACAGCAGCAGCCCGGCCAGCAGCTGTGTGTAGGCGTCCTGCATGGTGACGGCCTGCCCCCGCACCACAACGGATGCACCGCGGGGGATGTCCTGGCGCATCCGCGCGAGCACCCGGTCGACAGCGTCGCTCACCGCGCCGAGGTCGCGCCCGGCATTGCTGGCATAGATGTCGACCACAGGCATGATGTCGCGGTGCGACACCACCAGCGGCCGCCCGGTCTGGGTGATGGTGCTGAGTCCGCCCAGCAGCTGGGCCTGCGTCCCGCTCTGATCGCCGTTGCCCAGGTCCACCGGTATGCTTTCAAGATCATTCAACGAGGTCAGCTGGCTCTGCGGCGTCTGCAGGTTCACCAGGTGCGAGACGCCGGTGCTGTAGTCGAGCCAGTAGGTCGGGGCCGTCTGCCCGGAGCCGGAGAGCGTTGCGAGGGTGTTGTTGGCGATGTCTGACTCCGTCAGGTTGGCCCCCAGCGCGAACGCGCGGTGCGCGGTGATCAGCAGGGTGGGCTGGTCGAGGGTCTGCTGGATGTTGACGTCGGCGATGCCCGGAATCGGCCGCAGCGCCGCCACGATGCGTTCGGCGTAGGCCATGTTGTCGACCACGTTGCGCCCGACGATCTGCACGTCGATCGGGGCCGGCAGTCCGAAGTTCAGGATCTTGGCCGTGATGTCGCCCGGCAGGAAGGTGAACGTGGTGCCGGGAAAGAGCCTCGGCAGCGTGTCTCGCAGCCGCGCCCGATACGCGTCCACCGGGGATGCCTGGTCGTCCAGGTCGATGGTGACGTCGCAGTCCTGCGGGCCGATGGTGCCGCTGGCGCTGTAGGCCTCGTTGATGCCGCTGCTGGGCAGGCCGCAGTTGCTGATGATGCTGCGGACCTTGCCCGGAAGACTGTTGCGAATGGCGATGTCGACCAGGGAGGCGACCTTGCCCGCCTCCTCGATGCGCAGCCCGACGGGCCCGCGGAAGTGCATGTCGATCTCGCCCGATTTGATGCCGGGAAAGAAATCGCGCCCCAGGGCCGGCACCAGTGCGATGGAGGCCAGGGGGACCGCAAGGAAGCAGGCGATGAACACGCGCCGCCGCTCGACGGCCTGCGTAAGCAGACCGCGGTAACGCTCGCGAAGCTGTTCGAACCGCGCTTCGAAACCCCTCTGGAAGCGCCCCCAGGGTCCCTGCGGCTCGTGGCCCGCCTTCCTGGCCTCCACCTGGGCCCGCAGCAGATGCGCGGCCATGGTCGGCACGAGCGTCCGCGACAGGATGAAGGAGGCGATCATCGCGAAGATGATCGCCTCGGCCAGCGGCAGGAACAGGTAGCCGGCGATCCCGGAAAGCTGGAACAGCGGCAGCCAGACGATGCAGATGCACAGCGTGGACACGAAGGTGGGAATGACGATCTGGTTGGCCGCGTGGATGATGGCGGGCTCGAGCTCGGCCCCTGTCGCCAGGTGCGCATCGATGTTCTCGATCATCACCGTCGCATCATCGACCAGGATGCCGACCGCGAGCGCCAGGCCGCCGAGGGTCATGACATTGATGGTCTGTCCCACCCAGGACAGGGCCATGATCGAGCAGAGGATCGACAGCGGAATCGACGTGGCGACGATCATGGTCGAGCGGCCGGAGCCGAGGAACAGCAGCACCACGAGCCCGGTCAGCAGCGCGGCCGTGACCATCTCCTGCACGACGTCCAGCACTGACTTCCTGACGAAGATGGAGGCATCGCTCAGCGTCGTGATGCTGACCCCCGGAGGCAGCGTCTTTTCGATCTGCGGGATCTTCGCCTTCACCCCGGCCACCACGTCCAGGGTCGAGGCATCGCCGGCCTTGAGCACCTCCAGCAGCACGGCCTGCCGGCCGTGCACCAGGACCGCGTTGATCTGCGGCGGACCACCGAGATGGACGTTCGCGACGTCACCGACGGTCACCACCGCGCCATCTGCCTGCTTGATGGGCAGCCGGTTGAACGAGGCCACGTTCACCGGCGAGGCATTCGTCGCCACCAGGAAATCGATGGCGCCGATCTTCTGGTCACCTGCCGGAAGCACGATGTTCTGCTGCGCGAGCGCCCGCGAGACATCCTGCGCCGACAGCCCGTGGGCCAGCAGCTTCTGCTGGTCGAGATCCACCTCGACGAAGCTCTGCGTGCCACCGTAGGGCGCAGGAATCGCCACTCCGGCCACGGCCACCAGGCCGGGCCTGATCAGGTTCGAGGCCAGGTCGTACAGCTGCGATCCGGTCATGTTCTCGCCCGAAATCTGCAGCGCAAGGACCGGCACCGAGGAGGCGTTGTAGGACAGCACCTCCGGCGGGGTGATCCCGGCCGGCATCTGCTTCAGCACGGTCTGTGACACCGCCACCACCTGCGCCTGGGCCTCTGCCACGTCCGTTCCCGGCTGGAAGAAGATCTTCACGATGCCGCGGCCGTACAGCGACTGGCTCTCGATGTGCTCGATGTTGCCCACCGTGGTGGTGAGCGCGCGCTCGTAGTAGTAGATCACCCGCCCCGACATGTCCTCCGGCGTCAGCCCGTTGTAGGTCCAGACCACGGCGACCACGGGAATGCGGATGTTCGGGAAGATGTCGGTGGGCGTGCGTACGGCAGCGAGTACGCCATAGATCAGGATCAGGATGGCGAGCACCACGAAGGTGTACGGCCGCTTGAGGGCCATCAGCACGATAGCGTTCAATGTTCCGCCTTCGACCCCGCTCGGGTGGTTACTGGCTGAGGGACTCAGGGGCTTGCGGCACTGCGTTGCCCGAGCATAGCCCGGATCGGGATCTGCTACTGTCCCTTCTGCCCGGTGCGCCGCAGCACCATCTGCCGCGCGGCATCCAGCGCCCGCTGGATGCTCGGCCGCCGGTAGTCCCACAAGGGGTCGGGACCCGGCATCAGGATGGACATGGTGGCATTGGCTTCAAACAGCAGCACAGAGCCGTCCGGCCCGATGGCGAAATCCACTCCGGCGTAGTCCAGTCCCAGTCTGCCGGCGATGCCCGTGAGCGCTGCCGTGGCTTTCGATCCCAGGACAGCGGGCATGTCTGCCAGGAAACGCTGCTCTTCCTTGCGATACGCCGGATCTTCGGACATCGCGCCTGTGAAGTAGTGAACCTTCCAGTGACGGGAAATCGCCAGGTGCAGCGGATACAGTTCACCGTCGATGATCATCACGCGGTACTTGCGGTGCAGGCCATCAGCGCCGCGGGCGTCCAGGGGCTCGATGACGAGGACCTCCTCGCCCGGGAGCATTGCCAGCGCCGCGGCCAGGTCCTGCGGCCGCTCCACCCGCTCGAAATGCAGGCCGGTATGAAAGCCCACCGCGCGCAGCAGTACCGGAAATGACAGCGTTGCGGCCGTGACATCCCCGCGGGACAGCTGCCGCACGCCGGGCAGCACCACACCAGGCAGGCCTGCAAGCCGCCGCGTCGTCCCGGCGCGGCCGGTCAGCCGCACGTACCGCGGCAGATTGATCACCGGCGCCTGGACCCGTTCCAGCGCTTGCCCGGCATTATCCAGCGCCAGGCCGCACAGATCAGCATCAGCGATGGCATTCACGACGACGTCGCAAGCCGGCAGCGGCGTGTGCGGATCAATGAATTCGGCATGGACCGCCGTCACCTGGAAGGTGCGGTCATCCAGGAACTGCCTTGAGCCCAGGTTGCCCAGCTTCACCGATACCAGCAGCAGCACCCGGATTGGCGCCGCCGAGCCGCGATACCGTTGCGTGACCAGTGCCCGTCCGCGGAAGCCGGCCTGCCAATGCGGTTCAGCGGCAGTGGCATTGCCAAGCGCATCCAGGGTACGCGCCAGTCCTTGATGAGCCTCGGCCAGATCAGGACTCAGCCTCAAGGCAGCCTGGTACTGTTCGCCGGCGCTTGCAAATTCCGCTTCCGAATAGAGCAGGTTACCGAGATTGACCCGCGCAGCGGCATGCTGCGGATGGCTCTGCACCGCCTGCTCATACGCAGTGCGCGCCGCCGCGCGGCGGCCGGTGACAAAAGCGAGGTTGCCGAGCCCGATCAGCGCATCAAGGTGCCGGGGGTCCAGGCTCAACAGCTCAAGATAGGCCGCACGTGCCAGGTCATCCTGGCCCGAGGCGTCGAGGTCACGGGCGCGCTGCAGCAGTCCGGCCAGGTCGTCCATCGGCCGTATTGTGCCGGATCACCCCATCACCGTGTGATGAGCGCTCACCGCGGGACGCAGCACCCGGCCGATGGCCTTGCGCAATTCTGGCAGCAATCTCGAGGCCATCCCTGCGATGATGGCAAAGATGTCTCAAGTCGCCCTCCCGTCAGCGAACACATTCTCATGAGGCGAATCCGCAAGGCCGGCCTGGGCCTGTCCGCGCTGCTGATGCTGGCCGGCGTCACCGCGCTGGCGCGAGACGAGGATTCTGCTCCGGCGCTGCAGACGGTGGAGGTTGCCGGCGAGCGGGCTGGCCCACAGATGTGGCGGCTGTCCCGCGGCGATCACACCGTGTGGATCTTCGGCACGCTGCAGCCGCTGCCGGAAAAGATGACCTGGCGCTCGAAGGCCGTGGAAGACGTGCTGGGGGAGGCGCAGGAGGTCATTCCAGACCAGCTGCGGTACCACGCGGACATCGGCCTCATTTCCGGGATACGGCTGTACCTGCAATGGCGCCGCATCCAGGAGCTGCCACATGGGACAACACTGCGACAAGTACTGCCGCCGGATCTCTATGCACGGTTCTCGGCCCTGCGCTCACGCTACGGCGGCAGCCCCCGGGACCTTGAACATCTGCAGCCCCTGTTCGCCGGAGCGCGTTTGCGGCAGATGGCGCTGGCGAAGTCCGGGCTCACGACGTCAGGGGATGTGCAGAAGGTCATATTGAAGCTCGCCCGCAAGCATGAGGTGATGATCCGCTGGCCCAAGGTGCAGGTCCCGGATGCGCGCGGGGTGCTGCAGGAAGTGGGAGACATGTCCGTACCGGCGCAACTGGGCTGCTTCGAGGCAATGCTTTCCACCCTGGAGCAGGACATGGATACGCTGAAGTCGCGCGCGACGGCCTGGACCTCGGGCGACGTGCGAACGCTCGTTGAACACCCTGTGGTCAACACCAGGACAACCTGCCTGGAGGCGATTTCCGGTGCGCCGCGCCTTCAGGACCTCACGGATCAGGCCCACAAGGTCTGGATGGATGCCGTGGAAAACGCGCTGGCCACCAACAGGACCTCTCTCGCCGTACAAAGCATCGACCAGCTGCTGGGGCCCGCGGGCTGGTTGACGCAATTTCGCGCAGCGGGTTACAGCATTGAGGGGCCGGATTTCCTCGCGCCGACGGCCATGCCCGCCGGTAGACCGAGGTAGACGTCAGTTCCTCGGTAGTGGTGCCCGCGTTCCCTCGCTATGGCATCTGGAAGTCGCCAATGGCCTGTCGGCGGCGCTGCCGCTTGCCACGCTCGCTGGCGCGCTGCGCCGGGCAGCGGGAGAATTGAACGTGCCGGTAATGGGCTGATCCTCTGCGGCACCTTTTGCCCGATCTCGCCTGCAGGCCGCTGCTGAACAGAGGCCGGATCAGATGTCGAGGTTCATCACCGACAGCGCGTTCTTTTCGATGAACTCGCGGCGTGGTTCGACCTGGTCACCCATCAGCGTGGTGAAGATGTCGTCGGATGCCACGGCATCCTCGATCCTCACCTGCATCAACCGCCGCTGTGAGGGGTCGATGGTGGTTTCCCACAGCTGCTCCGGGTTCATCTCGCCCAGGCCCTTGTAGCGCTGGATGGTCTGCTTCCTGCGGGCCTGGTCGAACAGCCACTTCATGGCATCCTTGAAGGCGCCGATCTCGTGGCGCTCGCCATCGCGGGTGACAAAGGCGCCTTCGCTGATCAGCCCGGCCAGCGTGCGCGCCAGGTCGGCGATGCGGCCATATTCAGCCGATTCGAAGAACTCGCGCGGCAGCTGCTTCTGGGTGCTGCTGCCATGCTCGGCCTTGTTCACCACCAGGCGCGCAGAGTGGCCATCGGCCGCGGGACGGACTTCGATCTGCCAGGTACGCGCGCCATCCGCGGCTGCGTTCAGGCGCAGCTCCAACTCCCGCGTCCAGTCCTTGAGCCAGTCAGCGCGGTCGAAATTATCCGGCGTGACTTCGGGCTGGTAGATCAGCTGGTCCAGCAGCCGCTCGTCGTAGCGGCGGGCCCAGCGCTTGATGATGGCCTGGACTTCCGTGTACTTGCGGGCCAGGGATTCCAGGCTCGGGCCGGACAGCGGCGGCGCGCCGGCATTCACGTGCAGAGCAGCGTCATCCAGAGCCGCGGCCAGCAGCAGCTGGTTCAGCTCGGCGTCGTCCTTGACGTAGGTCTCCTGCTTGCCGCGCTTGAGCTTGTACAGCGGCGGTTGGGCGATATAGATGTGCCCGTTCTCGATCAGCTGCGGCACCTGGCGATAGAAGAATGTCAGCAGCAAGGTGCGGATGTGTGAGCCGTCCACGTCGGCATCTGTCATGATAATGATGCGATGATACCGCAACTTGGCGATATCGAATTCATCCTTGCCGATCCCGCAGCCAAGTGCCGTGATCAGGGTGCCGACCTCGGCCGAGCCCAGCATCTTGTCGAAGCGGGCTTTTTCAACGTTCAGGATCTTGCCCTTGAGTGGCAGGATGGCCTGGGTGCGGCGATCACGACCCTGCTTGGCGGAACCACCGGCGGAATCACCCTCGACAATGAAGATCTCCGACAGCGCCGGATCCTTTTCCTGGCAGTCGGCCAGCTTGCCGGGCAGGCCTGCAATATCCAGGGCGCCCTTGCGACGGGTCATTTCGCGCGCCTTGCGCGCGGCCTCACGGGCGCGGCCGGCCTCGATGATCTTGTCGACAATGGCGCGGGCTTCCTGCGGCCGTTCCAGCAGGAATTCGGCCAGCTTGGCATTGACCGCCGATTCCACCATGCCCTTGACCTCGCTCGAGACCAGCTTGTCCTTGGTCTGCGAGGAGAACTTGGGGTCAGGCAGCTTCACCGACAGGATGGCCGTAAGCCCTTCGCGTGCATCGTCGCCCGTCGTGGCGAGCTTTTCCTTCTTGGACGCGAGTTCCTTCTCGATGTAGTCGTTCAGGGTTCGCGTCAGAGCGCTGCGAAAGCCAGCCAGGTGCGTACCGCCGTCACGCTGGGGAATGTTGTTGGTGTAGCAGAACATCGACTCCTGGTAGGAGTCGTTCCACTGCATCGCCACTTCCACACAGATGGGACCTTCCTGGGTCCTGAACCAGAAGACATTGGGATGGACGGGCGTGCGGGTGCGGTTCAGATGTTTGACGAACGCCTGCAGACCGCCTTCATGCTGAAAAGTCTCGCTTTTGGCATCGCGTTCGTCATTGAACTCGATGCGCACGCCGGAGTTCAGGAACGACAACTCACGCAAGCGCTTGGCAAGGATGTCGAAACTGAACTGTATGTGGGTGAAGATCTGTGCGCTGGGCTTGAATCGGATGCTGGTGCCACGCTCAGTGGTCTCACCAATGGGCTTCAGGGAGTACTGGGGATCACCCAGCCGGTACTCCTGCTGGTACACCTTGCCGTCGCGGTTGACGGTCAGCAGCAGGTATTCGGAAAGCGCATTCACCACTGACACGCCAACGCCGTGCAGACCGCCGGAAACCTTGTACGAGCTGTCGTCGAATTTGCCGCCAGCGTGCAGCACGGTCATGATGACTTCGGCAGCAGAGACGCCTTCCTCCGGGTGGATGTCGACCGGGATGCCGCGGCCATTGTCGGACACCGTCACGCTCTCATCGGCGTGAATCGTGACGATGATCCGATCGCAATGACCGGCCAGAGCTTCGTCGATGGAGTTGTCGACGACCTCGAAGACCATGTGGTGCAAGCCCGTGCCGTCATCGGTATCGCCGATGTACATGCCGGGGCGCTTGCGCACCGCCTCCAGCCCTTTCAAGACCTTGATTTTACTCGAATCGTAGACTTCGTTATCGGCCATGAAAAAACTCTCTGGAACAACAGGTAATTATACCTTATATAACTGCCACCCTTCCCTGCTCCACGTGGAACATCCTATCCGGTGGTCCGAATGGGTTCTGATCGCGGCTCAATGACGTCACGACCAGTTGGCAACGCAGTTTGGCCACCAGGCTGATAAAAGCTGCCAGCTTCGAGCCATCCAGTTCCGCGGCGGGATCATCCAGCAGCAGTAGCGGGGTGTCTGGCAACAGGTCCTGTAGCAGCCGCGATTGAGCCAGGATCAGGGCCACCGCCACCAGCTTCTGCTGTCCCCGTGAGAGGTTGTCACGGGCCAGCTTGCCATCCAGCCGGACAACGGCATCACCACGGTGCGGCCCTGCATGGGTCTGACCCTTGGCGAGATCCCGCTCCCGGCACGCCACGAGGGCTTCGGCCAACGAGAGGTCCTTGGGCCAGCCTTGTGAATATCCCAGCGTCACGTCCAGGCCCAGCAGTTCAGCAATGGCCTCGCGCCAGAATGGCTGCAAGCGCTCCAGCATGCTACGGCGGGATGCGCCGAGTGCCTCGCCCAGACGGATTACCTCTGCGTCCCAGGCGCGCAGTTGCCTGGAGTCCTGCTTCAATGCGGTATTCCGCTGCTTCAGCGCACGGGTATACCCGGCCCACGTCTCCACGAAGCCCTGTTCCACGTGGAACACTGCCCAGTCCATCCAGCGTCGCCGCCGGAAGGCCCCATCTTCGATCAGCTTGTGTACACCGGGCTCGATGACCTGGACTGGCAGTACCTGGGAGAGATCTGCCAGGGAACGTGTGAATTCACCGCCGATCCTCGCCACCGTTGCCTGGTCGCGGACCACCTGCACTCCAATCGTCGGGCGATTCAGACCACTCGTGCGGCCATGCACCACCAGCCGGCTTTCACCGTGAGTGATCAGTCGCTCTGAATTCCGCGTACGGAATGAACGACCTCGCCCCAGCAGGCAGATCGCTTCCAGCAGGGAGGTCTTACCGGAGCCGTTTGCACCTGTGATCAGGCTACGACCCGGGGACAACTCCAGGCTGGCTTGCCGAACGCAGCGGAGATTCTCGACGTTGAGGGTTTCCAGGCTCATCGGGCACTTATCGGGAAAGCTGGAACGTCATGGTGGGCCCGGGCTCGCTCGAATCAGGCGTCAAAGGTAAATACACCCCTCCGCCGCACCCGGAAGGCACGCCTCGCGTCAACACCGCCGCATCTTGGATGATGTTCCACGTGGAACATCGAGTCTCGGCGTTTACCCCTGTTCGGCCTGGCGGCGCGCCACCAGCGCCAGCAAGCGCGCAACACGCTCGGGCGGCAGCACTGATCTGAAATCGTAAGTCTTCTCAAAGTGAGGGATGCCCTCGGGTAGCGCAACCCACGGCATGGCCTCGGACGTGAAAATCACCGCATCCGGTCGAAATGCACCGGGATTATCCAGTGCGCCCACCCGGATGCCCATTCCCAATCGCCCCAACCTGGGATAGTAACTCCACACAGCGACCCCGCAGACGGCGCAACGGCAGATAGTATGTGGCCCTCCGCTACCGGCCCTGACCACATGCTCAGTGACTGCACCCGTCAGCAGCTGCACTCGCTCGCTTTCAATAAAAGCGTTGACCACCGAGGTCGACCCGGTCTGGTGCTGGCACTGGGTACAGTGGCAGTTATTTACGAAAATCGGCTCACCACTGAGCCGGTAACGCAGTGCGCCACAACCGCAACCGCCCTCATGGATCTGCATGACCCTGTTCCTCCGAGCGACCTAGGCAGGCAGCACGTTACAGTCTCATCGGCATCACGACGTACCTGGCTTCCGCCTTGCCCGGTGAACGCACCAGGCAGCTGCTGTTGGAATCCGTCAGACCCAGTTCCACCTGGCCGACGTCCAGCGCACTCAGGGCATCCAGCAGGTAATTGACGTTAAACCCGATTTCGAGCTCCTCGCCGCTGTAGGTTACCTCCACCTGGTCCTCGGCCTCTTCCTGCTCGGGGTTATGAGCCTGGACGGTCAGCAAGCCACTTTTCAGATTCAGGCGAATGCCACGATACTTTTCGTTCGACAGGATGGCGGTACGCTGCAGAGACTGGCGGAGCAGATCCCGGTCCGTATGTATGAGCTTGGTCGGATTAGCCGGAACAACACGGCTGTACTCCGGAAAACGACCATCAATAAGCTTCGAAGTAAAGCGAATATCGCCGATCTCGACGCGAATATGATTCGTGCCGATCGCCAGCTCCACGGTGCCGTCCGTGCCCAGGATGCGCTGCAGCTCCAACACTCCCTTGCGCGGCACAATGACCTGCTGGGCGGTAGTCGCCATGGCAGGCAGTTCGGCTTCGCACAGCGCCAGGCGGTGACCATCGGTGGCTACTGCGCGCAGCGTCCTGGCCTCGGTTTCGAGCAGCAGGCCGTTCAGGTAGTAGCGGACGTCCTGCTGCGCCATGGCGAAAGATGTTTTGTCGATGAGCTTGCGCAGGTCCACCTGGGCGATGCTGAGGGTCTGCTGAGCCTTGATGTCCTCGACCAGGGGGAACTCTGCTGCCGGCAGACTGGACAGCGCAAAGCGGCTGCGGCCAGCCTTGAGGGTCACACGTTCGCCTTCTGACGTCAGGGTGACAGAGGTCTTCTCCGGCAGCGCCTTGAAAATATCCAGCAGCTTACGGCCCGGCACGGTGATCTCGCCGTCTGTCTGACTGTCCACCGCCCGGGTGGCCACCAGTTCGACCTCCAGGTCCGATCCTGTGATGCTCAGTTTTCCATCGCGTGCGGCCAGCAGCACATTGGCCAGGATGGGCATGGTCTGCCTGCGCTCGACCACGCCGATGACGCTTTGCAAAGGACCGAGGAAGTCTTCACGGGAGGCGGTGAGCTTCATGGGAGTGTTCTTAAATCTTAAGTTCTTAGGATAAGGATTGAAGCAGTAGCTACAGAGGCTGTGGATACGTGGACGAAGCCTGATACTGCCAGTTTGATCAGGATCTTACCTCTCCCGGAGGTGGGGGAGTAAAGATCTCGCGACCTGTACAGGAGTTGTTGGCGATCTGTGGATCAAATCCGGCCTCGCTCTCATCCACAGGCTGCCCACATTCAGCCCCTCAGGGTTCTCAACAGGTTTGAATGGTCCTGGGAGACCCGCTGGTCCGAGGCGCGCAGTTCCGTGACCTGCCGGCACGCATGCATCACGGTGGTGTGATCACGGCCACCGAAATACTCGCCGATCTCCGGCAGGCTGTGGCTGGTCAACTCGCGCGCGAGCGCCATGGCGATCTGCCGCGGCCGCACGATGGAGCGGCTGCGGCTTGCGCCCTGCAGGTCTGTCACGCGAACCTTGAAGTATTCGGCCACGGTTTTCAGGATGTTTTCCAGGGTCACCAGACGTGCCTGCACCTGCAGCAGGTCCCGCAGCGCATCCTTGGTGAACTCCAGCGTGATGGGTCGGCCGGTAAAACGCGAATTGGCGATCACCCGCTTCAGTGCACCTTCGAGTTCGCGGACGTTCGAGCGGATGCGCTTGGCCATGAAAAAGGCGATTTCATCCTGCAGCGCCACACCCAGGCCCTGCGCCTTGGAGATCAGGATGGCCACGCAGGTTTCGAGGTCCGGTGGCTCTATGGCCACGGTGAGTCCCGACCCGAAACGGGATGTCAGGCGCTCCTCCAGCCCGTTCACCTCCTTGGGATAACGGTCACAGGTGAGGATCACCTGCCGCTGGCCTTCAAGCAGTTCGTTGAAGGTATGAAAGAATTCCTCCTGCGAGCGATCCTTGTTGGCGAAGAACTGGATGTCATCGATGAGCAGCGCGTCGAGCGACCGGTACGCTGTCTTGAATTCGTTCATCTTGTTGTGCTGGAGCGCCCGCACCATGTCTCCGACGAAGCGTTCGGAGTGGACGTAGGCTACACGCACGTCGCTCTCGCGCTCCTTCATCAGGTGGGCCGCCGCGTGCATGAGGTGGGTCTTACCGAGGCCCACTCCGCCGTACAGGAACAGCGGGTTGTAGGCCTTGCCCGGGTTTTCACCCACCTGCTGGCAGGCGGCGCGGGCCATTTGATTGCTCTTGCCCTCGACGAAGGAGGAAAATCCGAAATCCGGATTCAGCCTGGCTCCGACCACCAGACCTTCCACCTGCGGCCGGACCGCTCTGGACGGGGGCGCCGAGGTCGAAGCAGCAGCAGACACTGCGCGTGGCAGCGATCCCACTTCCACCGTGATGATGGGTGCGGCGCTGCCGTTCTGGCTGGCTGCGCTGCGTACCAGTTCACCCAGGCGCTGCAGCAGGTTGGCCTTCACCCAGTCCACCGCGAAACGGTTGGGCGCGAGCAGCTTCAGCACCCCGTTGGCTTCGATCACCTGCAGCGGACGCACCCAGGTGTTGAAATCCTGCTCGGGAAGCTCGGCCTCCAGGGCCTGCACGCAATACGACCAGAGATTCACTTAAGACCTGACCCCCACTGAACCCCTCGTTCCGACCTCCGGAACAAAAAGGGGTCGCAGTCTACCGCCACCGGACCGATTTAAGTAACTGGCTGTATTGACACCCGGGGTGCATCCCTCTAACCTTGCCGCCCCTCTTAACAGGGCCAACTGCAATGCAACGTACATACCAGCCCAGCAAGGTCCGCCGTGCGCGTACCCACGGGTTCCGAGCCCGCATGGCCACCGCCAATGGCCGCAAGGTCCTGAACCGGCGCCGGGCCAAGGGCCGTAAAAAGCTCATTCCGTAAGGTCGGTGCCCTTGTCCCCAGGACAGGGAGATCGCGGGTGTCTGACCTTTCCCGCTGCGCGCCGCCTGCGCCGCAAGTGGGAGTTCGACCAGCTCTACGGCCAGGGTGTCCGCCTTGGCAACAATTTCTTTGGCGTTACGGTCAAATTCAACGGCTTGGACGGTCCGCGTCTGGGTCTTGCTGTTGCGTCCAAGCCCTTCGGGGGTTCCGTGGGACGCAACCGCCTGCGCCGCCTGGTGCGCGAGTCATTCCGGCTCAGCCAGCACCAGCTGCCGGCGGTGGACATCGTCGTCAGCTGCCGCCCCGCCGCGCGTGACATCGAAGGCCCGCAACTGCGCGCCAGTCTTGCGGCATTGTGGGATAAAGTCACCGTTCGATGCGCTTCCTTTTCAAAGGCCTGATCCGGATTTATCAGTGGACCTTGAGTCCGCTGCTGGGTCCTGTGTGCCGCTTCCATCCGTCCTGCTCGAACTATGCGCTGGAGGCGATCGGGCGGTTCGGCGTTGTGCGTGGTGGCTGGCTCACGCTGCGACGCCTCGCCCGCTGTCACCCGTGGAATGCGGGCGGCGTAGATCTGGTACCGCAGGGTGCCTGTGTGCATGTTCACCGTGGTAATGATGAATAACATCTCGCAGATTTTCCGCTACGCCCTCTGGATCATTTTCGCCATCGCGCTGTTTGCGAACTACGTGACCTGGCAGAAGGACTACGCGCTTGTCGACGCCCTGACCCAGGCCGCGGCGGAACATCCGGCCGCCAATCGACTCGACGCGGTGCCGGCGATCGCGGCGAGCGGGACATCTGCCAGTGCGCCGGCACAGGCTGCGGTTTCCAGCTCCGCGCCCGGATCGCTGGGCACCGTGATGCAGGCATTCACCGGTGGGGACGTGCACGTGCGCACCGATGTCCTCGACCTGGTGCTGTCGCTCAAGGGCGGCACCATCACCCAGGTGGACCTGCCGGTCTACGCGCTGGTGAAGGGCAAGCTCGAACGCGTGCGGCTGGAGAACCACGATTCCCCTGACACCTTGTACGTGCTGCAGACCGGGCTCACGGGTCCGCCGGGTGAAGATCGTCCCAACCAGCAGGCCACCTTCAGCGCCGACAAGGGCGAGTACACCCTGGCGCAGGGGCAGGATGAACTGCGCGTGCCGCTGCACTGGAGCGCTGGCGGTGTCAGCGTCACCAAGCAATACGTGTTCCACCGCGGCAGCTATGCCGTGGACATCGAGCAGACGGTCGACAACCAGTCAGCCGCGGCCTGGTCCGCGACGCCCTATGCACAGATCCTGCGCAACCATGTGCCCGTGCACAGTTCCATGTTCAATCCCAACCCGGAGCGCTTTGCCTTCAACGGGCCGGCCATCTGGGATGGCGGCAAGTACCGCAAGCTCAAACTCTCGGACGAAGACGACGCCCACCTGTCGCAGGAAGTGACCACGGGCTGGATCGCGGCCTTGCAGCACCACTTTGTCACGGCGGTGGTGCCACCGAAGGGTGTGCCGTTCCGCTTCACCATGCAGGCGCAGGGCAACGAATTTGCGCTGGCCGCCAGCGGCCCCGGCACCGTTGTGCCGGCCGGTGGTTCGGCCAGCTTTCCGCTGACCGTGTTCGTGGGACCGAAGCTGCAGGCACAGCTGGCGACGACCGGCACGCAGCTGCAGCGTGTGACGGACTTCGGCCACCTGTTCTTCATCGCCCAACCGCTGTTCTGGGCATTGGCCCGTGTCTACGACCTGACGCACAACTGGGGCGTGGCGATCCTGGTGGTGACCCTGCTGCTGAAGCTGGTGTTCTATCCGTTGTCGGAGGCCTCGGGCAAGTCGATGGCCAAGATGCGCGAGCTGGGCCCGCGCATCAAGAACCTGCAGGAGCAGTACAAGGACGACCGCGAAAAACTCGGCCGCGCCACCATGGAGCTGTACACCAAGGAAGGGGCCAACCCGGTCAGCGGCTGCCTGCCCATGCTGGTGCAGATGCCGGTGTTCTTCGCCTTCTACTGGGTGCTGCAGGAAAGCGTCGAGATGCGCCAGGCGCCCTTCATGGGCTGGCTGCAGGACCTGTCCTCGCCGGACCCGTACTTCATCCTGCCGATCCTGATGGCAGCGGCAATGTTCGTGCAGCAGCGGCTGAATCCCGCGCCGGCCGACCCGGTGCAGGCAAAGGTGATGATGTTCATGCCCATCGGCATGTCCGCGCTGTTCATGTTCCTGCCGTCGGGCCTGGTGCTGTACTACGTTGCCAACACGGTGCTGGGCATCGCCCAGCAGTGGAACATCAACCGCCGCATCCACGCCGCGGCGCTGGCCAAGAAACGCAACTGATCAGCCCGGGGCCAGCTCATGGATCAGCGCGAGCAGCTCATCTGACCGGATGGGCTTGCTCACCAGGCGGATGTCCTCAGCCGCCCGGGCCTGGATCGCGGCCGAGGTGTCCCCCGTCACCAGCACGGCGCTGCACCGCCGCTGCAGGATGTCCCGGACCTGCTTGATCACATCCAGGCCTGTCTCGCCGGCGCCCAGATGGTAATCCGTCAGGACGACATCGATCCCGGGGTTGCCGTGTGCGACCTCAGCTGCTTCGCTGACCGAACCCGCGCTGAACACACGGCAGCCGACGACCCGCAACAGCAGCGCGGTGGCGTTGCGGACTCCGCTGTCGTCATCGACCAGCAGCACCTGGGGCTGTGTGGCTCGTGTGGTACCGGCCGGCGCCACCACGGCGGCGGCGGAGACATGCGCAGCGTTCCTCCCGGCCGGCAGTTCCAAGGTGCAGCAGGTTCCGACGCCCACATCTGAACAGATATCCAGTTTGAGCCGGAGCAGGGTCACGATCCGGCGGACAATGGAAAGCCCAAGCCCGTAACCTTCGCGATGATCGGCCGCGGCGGCTCCCGCCTGAAAGAACTCGTCGTAGATGAACGGCAGCTTGTCGGGCGGGATGCCGATGCCGGTGTCCCTGAGTTCGAAATGGACCCGCAGGCCGTCACCGCGGGCGGACAGCCGCACGTAACCTCGGGAGGTGTACTTGATGGCATTCGCCAGGAGGTTGCGCAGCACCTGGCCCACCAGATCCGGGTCTGAATGGACAACCAGGCTGCCGGGTTCGATTTCGAGCTGAAGGCCCTTGCTGGCGGCAAGGCCTGCGAACTCCGACCGCAGGTCCTCGAACAGGCTGCGGACCCCGAAGTCGACGGGCGCAGTGCGGACGACGCCGGCCTCCAGCTTGCTGATGTCCAGCAGTGCATTGAGCAGGCGCGACATGGTGGTGACGGCGCGTTCCTGCTGGTTCACGGCCTCCAGCTGGTTTTCATCGAGGGCCATGCGGCGCAACGAGCCGTTCAGCAGCGCCAATGCCTGCAGCGGCTGGCGCAGGTCGTGACTGGCGGTGGCCAGGAACCGGCTCTTGGCGAGGTTGGCACGGTCTGCGGCTTCTCGCGCCTGCTGCAGCTCCTGCAGGATGCGCTTACGGTCGGTTACGTCGCGGATGGCGGTGGCGGTGAGGACCCGGTCACCGTCCTCTATGGGACTGAGGCTGATTTCAACCGGGATCTGCGTGCCGTCCTTGCGCAGGGCCGTCAGTCCCAGGTTGATGCCCATGGGGCGCGCCCGCGGCTGGCGCATGTAGCCGGCACGGTGCGACAGATGCCGTTCACGCAGCTCTTGCGGCAGCAGGACCTCGATCTGCCGGCCCAGCAGCTCCGCCGGGTCGTAGCCCAGCACATCGAGCACCCGCCGATTGGCGAACAGGATGCGCCCGGCGGCATCCGCGATCACGATGGCATCGGGCGCTGACTCCAGTGCCTTGCCGAACAGGTTCGAGGCGCTCATCGGCGTGGGCCGGTCAATCGAGGGACGTCCGGTTCATGCCTTGCCACCGCCCAGGTCCATTGCAAGGCACATCCTCACGAGGTGGGCCAGCGAATCAGCCCTGGTCTTCTCCATCACCCGTGCACGGTGTATCTCGACGGTGCGCTGGCTGACGCCCAGCTCGGCCGCCATGGTCTTGTTCGGCTTGCCCTGGATCATGAGCTTCAGGACCTCGTGTTCCCGCGGGGTCAGCGCGCCCAGGCTTGCTTTGAGTTGTTCCTGCGATCGCAGGGTGGCTCGCATCTGCGCATCTTTCAGCAGCGCCTTCTGTATGCGGTCGATCAGGTCCTGGTCCCGGAACGGCTTCTGCAGGAAATCAAAGGCCCCGTGATGCAGGGCCTCCACCGCCATGGGAACATCACCGTGTCCGGTGATGAAGATCACGGGAATCACGGCGCCCCTGTGGTTCAGTTCCTGTTGCAGCTCCAAACCGCTCATGCCGGGCATGCGTACATCCAGCACCAGGCAGCCTGGCTG
>DAIDKA010000191.1 GCA_027451085.1 Gammaproteobacteria bacterium | reverse complement strand
GCCAACGAGGTCGCCGTCAATGCATTCCTGGAGCGCCAGTTGAACTTTTCGGACATACCGGTGGTCATTGAACGGGTGGCAAGGACGACCACGGGGGGAACCGTGAGCAGCCTGGACGATGTGCTGCGGGCCGATGCCGAGGCGCGGGTGCTGGCGGTCGAAGCCTGCCGCACCGTAACGGGTCGTCCCGTCCATGCGTGATACCACAGCGCGTACGTCAGCAGTCAGTTCCTACAACACGAACAACCCTGGTTTCCGGGCCGGCTATTCCTCAATGAAGCGTTCCGCAATCGCATCGATCGTCGCCCTGTGCATGCATCCTCTGCTGGGTGCCGCCCAGGATCGTCCGCAGCCGCCCACTGTGCCGCCGGCACTGCAGCCTGCTGCAGCCGCACCGGCTGCCGCACCTGCGCAGGCGCCGGAGCCCGCGGGCCTGATGCCGCCGGTCACGCCCCCGGAGGCTGGATTCACGGTCAGCAACATCCGGCTGGAGGGCCTGCAGCGCATCTCCGAGGGCACGGTGTTCAACTATCTGCCGGTGAACATCGGGGACCGGCTCACCCCGGCGCGCGTGCGCGAAGCCATCCGCGCCCTGTACGGCACCGGCTTTTTCCGCGATGTGCAGATGCGCCGCGACGGCAGCACTCTGGTGGTGGTATTGGCCGAGCGCCCGGCCATCGAGAGTTTCGAGATCACCGGCAACAAGGACATCAAGACCGAGGACCTGCAGAAGTCGCTGCGCAACGTCGGCCTCGCGGCCGGCAAGACCTTCGACCGCTCGGTGCTGGAGGAGGTCAAGAGCTACCTGACCGACCAGTACTTCAACCGCGGCAAGTACGCGGTCAAGATCGACGAGAAGGTGGAGGACGACTCCGGCAACCGCGTCAAGATCAAGGTCACCATCAAGGAGGGTGCCCGCGCCAAGATCCGCTCGATCAACATCGTCGGCAACCACAAGTACTCCGACCAGGAGATCGAGAAGGACTTCGAGCTGAAGACGCCCAACTGGCTGTCCTGGTACAAGCAGGATGACCGCTACTCCAGCGAATCCCTGGAAGGCGACATCGAGAAGCTGCGCTCCTATTACATGGACCGCGGCTACGCCAATTTCCAGGTGGTGTCGCAGCAGGTGGCGATCGCGCCTGAGAAGGACGACATCTTCATCACGGTCAACGTGGATGAGGGCGGGGTCTACAAGGTCAGCGACGTCAAGCTCGCCGGCACCTTCCCGGTGCCGGAGCCGGAACTGCGCAAGCTGGTGCTGGTGCAGTCCGGGGAGATCTACTCGCGCAAGCTGGTCACAGCGACCCAGGAACTGATCCAGAACCGCCTGGGGATGGACGGCTACGCCTTCGCCAAGGTCGAGCCGGTGCCCACCACGGACCCGGCCACCGGCAAGGTGGCGCTGACCTTCTTCGTGGACCCGGGCAACCGCGTCTACGTTCACAACATCACCTTCTCCGGCACCAAGCGTGTCAACGACGAGGTCTTCCGCCGCGAGATGCGCTTCATGGAGGGCGGCTGGCTTTCCAACGTGGCGCTCGACCGCTCCAAGCAGCGCCTGCAGCGGCTGCCCTACATCACCAAGGTGGATGAGACCACGACGCCGGTGCCGGGTGCGCCCGACCTGGTCGACATCGACTACAAGATGGAGGAAGGCCCCGGCGCCTCGATCTCCGGCGGTGTCGGCTACTCGGAGACGTACAAGTTCGAGGTCAACGGCAACTACACCGACGCCAACTTCCTGGGGACCGGGCAGCGCGTGTCCGTGAACCTCTCCGGCGGCCTGTACAACAAGGTCTACGGCATCTCTGAAACCAATCCCTACACCAGCATCGACAACGTCACCCGCACCTACTCGCTGAGCTTCCGCGAGACCTCGCAGTTCACCTCGTCCTCGTCCAATTTCTCGACCAAGATCCTGACCCTGGGGGAGAGCTTCGGCTATCCGCTGTCGGAGTACCAGTTCATCAACCTGGGCTTCAATGTCCAGGACGTGCAGCTGGTGGCCGTCCAGGGCAGCAGCGCCGTCCAGGCGCTGCAATGGGTGCAGGAGAACGGCAACACCTACCACACCCAGGCCACCGGCCTGGTGTTTGATTCCACCACCGGCACCTACGACAACGGCATCTACGATGTCTACGGCAGCCGCTACGTCGTCGGCCAGCTGATCGCCGGCTGGAACTACGATTCGCGCAACCGCGGCCTGTTCCCCGACCGCGGCATGCACGAGTCGCTGTCCGTGCAGTACACCCCGCCCATCACCGGTGTGTCGTACTACAAGATCAACGAAGAGTTCATCAAGTACATCCCGGTGTGGGGCAAGTGGACGCTCTCGTTCCAGGGTGAAGTGGGGTACGGCAACGGCCTGGGCAAGACCACCTCCCTGCCGCCCTACGAGCTGTTCTACGGCGGCGGACCGGATTCCGTGCGCGGCTTCATGGAAAGCTACCTCGGTCCCAAGGACCAGTATGGCAACCCGTACGGCGGCAACCTGAACATCCTGGCACGCACCGAACTGCTGTTGCCCATGCCGGACAAATTCGCGGCCAGCGCGCGCGTGAGCCTGTTCCTGGACGTGGGCAACGTGTTTTCGACCACTGCGAACCCGAAGTTCTTTGCACCGCCCACCGGCACGCAGTACGGCCAGGTGCTCTACGGCTATTGCTTCTCGTCGACGGACTGCGGCACCGTGGAGAGGTACAACTTCGCGTTGAGCCAGCTCAAGCAGTCGGTCGGCGTCGCGGTGCAGTGGATGGCCCCCATGGGTCTGTTCCGCTTCAGTTTCGGCGTACCGTTGAATGCACAGCGCGAGGTGGACAATGTCACCTGGGGTGACCAGACCGAACGCTTCCAGTTCTCGGTCGGCCAGGCCTTCTAGTCGGGGCAGAAAAGGTCGTTTTTTGCCACGCACTGACCTGTTATGATCGGCACTCTTTTACGCCAGCGGGGGGACGGTCCGCCCTGGCTCATCGGGGCAGGAGCCCCCCAGAGGACAAGACGTGAAGCGCGTGTTCAAGACGATTATGTTGGGTTCGGCGGCCGCGGTGATGCTCGCGGCTGCTCCGGTGTGGGCGGACACCAAGGTCGGATATGTGAACTTCAATGTCCTGATGGCGGAGTCGCCCCAGGGCAAGGCGGTGAGTGAGTCGCTGCGCAATGAGTTCCTGCCGCGGCAGCGCGAGCTGCAGAACCTCCAGGCCGGCCTCAAGGCCCGCGAGGACAAGCTGCAGAAGGACGGCGCCACCATGACCGACGATCAGCGCAACACCGAGGACAAGAGCATCCGTGACGGTGAGCGCGACTTGCAGCGCAAGCAGAGCGAGGCGCAGGACGACTTCAATGCCCGCCGCAACGAGGAACTCTCGACCCTGCAGAAGCAGCTGATCGAGGAAGTGCAGCACTATGCCAAGGCGCAGAACTTCGACCTCGTCATCGCCGACAATGCGGTCTACGTGACCCCCGCGGTGGACATCACCCAGCAGGTGCTGACATCCCTGAACGCGCACGCCACGAAGCCGGCCGCCAAGTAAGGCCAAGGCTCCCCCTGCTTGATGCATCACTGATCCGGCCGTCATGGTGGTGACTCTCGGGGAGCTGGCGGCCCGCCTGGGTCTTGCGCTGCTCGGTGATCCGGCTGTCGGGGTCGAAGGTGTTTCGACCCTGGCGGAAAGCCGACCCGGCACCGTGACCTTCCTGGCGGAAAGCCGCCACAGGCGGCTCCTGGCTGAAACCCGGGCCGCGGTGGTGGTGTTGCAGGAGCGTTTTGCCGCCGAATGCCCGGTGGCCGCCCTCATCAGTCCCAATCCCCGCGCCGCCTATGCGCGGATTGCGGCCCTGCTGTATCCGCAGCACCAGCCTGCGCCGGGCACGCACCCTTCGGCGGTGGTGGAACCAGGCGCCCGTATTGATCCGGCGGCGCACGTCGGGGCCTTGAGCGTCATCGGTGCAGGCAGCAGCATCGCGGCTGGCGCCGTCATCGGCCCGCACTGCGTCGTGGGAGAAGGGGTGAGCGTGGGGGCGGGCACGCGCCTGGTCGCGCGGGTCACCCTGGGAAGCGGGGTGCAGGTCGGAGCGCGCTGCATCGTGCATCCAGGCGCCGTCGTCGGCGCGGATGGTTTCGGCTTCGCGCCGCAGGCCGGCGGTGGCTGGCTCAAGGTGCCGCAGGTCGGCGGCGTGCGCATCGGCGATGACGTCGAGATCGGCGCCAACACCACCGTGGACCGCGGCGCCATCGGTGACACGGTCATCGAGGACGGCGTCAAGCTCGACAACCAGATCCAGGTGGGACACAACGTGCGCATCGGCAGCAACACAGCTGTCGCGGGCTGCACCGGTATCTCCGGCAGCACCGTGATCGGCGAGCGCTGCCAGATCGGCGGCGCCTGCGCCATCGGCGGCCACCTCGACATCTGCAGCGACACGATCATCACCGGCTTCTCGATGATCAGTCATTCGATCACCCGGCCGGGGGTATACTCGAGCGGGATTCCATTCGAGGACGCCCGCACCTGGCGCCGGCTCGTGGCGCGGTTCAAGCGCTCGGCAAAGGCTGCGGATGCCCCTGGCGGACCAGAAGAATCAGGGCCGGATGAACCGGGCCCGGACAACCAGGCCCCGTAAAGCGCTCAGTAAACCGCCCAGTAAACCGCTCTGTGAAGGTCAGACCATCACGATGTCTTCCGAACCCGTAAAGCTTGATATCAACGCCATCCTCAGGCAGCTGCCGCACCGCTATCCCTTCCTGCTGGTGGACCGTGTGCTGGAGTGCAATCCCGGCAAGGACATCCGGGCGCTGAAGAACATCACCTACAACGAGCCGTACTTCACCGGGCATTTCCCGCACCGGCCGCTGATGCCCGGTGTCATCGCCATCGAGGCGCTGGCGCAGACGGCCGGCATGCTGGCCTTCATCACCGGGGGCGTGATCCCGGACGAAAACACCAAGTTCTACTTCGTGGGCATCGACAAGGCGCGCTTCCGCAAGGTGGTGCAGCCGGGCGACCAGCTCATCCTCACCGCCACTCTGAAGCGCAGCTTCAAGGGCATCTGGCGCTTCGAGACGGCGGCGCTCGTGGGGGCTGATGAGGCGGCGAGCGCCGAGATGATGCTCGCCCTGGAGGTTGGCAAGTGAAGACGCAGGCGGCCACGACCACGGGCATCGATCCGCGTGCGCTGGTTTCACCCAAGGCGCTGCTGGGCGAGGGTGTGAGCATCGGGCCGTTTGCGGTGATCGGTCCGGACGTCGTGGTCGGCGACCGCACCAGCGTCGGTGCACACGCGGTCATCGAGGGTCCGACCCGCATCGGCGCCGACAACGAGATCTTCCCGTTCGCCTCCCTCGGCGCAGCGCCCCAGGACAAGAAGTACAAGGGTGAGCCCACCGAACTCATCATCGGTGATCGCAACCAGATCCGCGAGTTCACCACCCTCAACCGCGGCACGGTGCAGGGCAAGGGACGCACGGCCGTCGGTTCGGACTGCCTCATCATGGCCTACGCCCACATCGCGCACGACTGCGTGATCGGCGACAAGGTGGTCCTGGCCAATGCCGCCACCATGGGCGGACACGTTCATATCGGCAACTGGGCGCAACTCGGTGGCCTTGCAGCCGTGCACCAGTTCTGCCACATCGGTGAGCATGCCTTCGTCGGTGGTGGTTCCATTCTGAGCCGCGACGTGCCGCCGTACGTGATGGTCGCCGGCAATCCGGCCCTGCCCAAGACAGTGAATGCCGAGGGGCTCAAGCGCCGCGGCTTCACGGCGGAGCAGATCCGCAACATCCGCAACGCCTATCGCATCCTGTACCGCTCGGGCCTGCTGCTGGCCGACGCCCGCGCCCGGCTCCTGGAACTGGCCGGGGCACAGCCCGAACTTTCGCCTTTCGTCCAGTTCATCGACGATTCACAGCGCAGCCTCGTGCGTTAGTCTCCCCACCCCATGGACGACGTCCTCACGATCGGCCTGGTGGCTGGGGAGTCCTCCGGAGACACGCTGGGCGCGGCCTTGATCGAGGCGCTGCGGGAGCGTGTGGGACAGGTGCGCTGTTTCGGGGTGTGCGGCCCGCAGATGGTCGCTGCGGGCTGCGAGGCCTGGGCGGACTCGCACGAACTGGCCGTGATGGGCCTGATCGAACCACTGAAGCATCTGCCACGGCTGTGGCGCCTGCGGCGGCGGGTGCGCGCCGGCGTCATCAAGGCGCGTCCCCATGCGTTCATCGGCATCGACGCTCCCGCGTTCAACCTGGGGCTTGAGTCCCAGCTGAAGCGGGCGGGCGTTGCCACCGCCCAGTATGTGAGCCCGCAGGTATGGGCCTGGCGCCAGGGCCGGGTGCGTGCGATCGCAGGTGCCTGCGACCTGGTGCTGTGCCTGTATCCCTTCGAGACCGCGTTCTACGAGCGCCACGGCGTGCGCGCGGCCTTCGTCGGTCATCCGCTGGCCGACCGGTTCCCCTTGCAGCCGGACCGCGCAGGAGCGCGCGCCGGACTGGGCCTTGAGCCGGATGCCACCGTGGTCGCGCTGCTGCCTGGCAGCCGTCTGAGCGAGGTGAACCTGCTCGGAGCGGACTTCCTGCGGGTGGCACAGTGGCTGCAGCAGCGCAGGCCGCGCGTCAGGTTCGTGGCGCCGATGGCCTCCGCAGCCGTGCGCGCCGTGTTCGAGGCGCAACGTGCGGCGGTGGCGCCCGGTCTGCACGTCCAGCTGCTGGAAGGCGGCTCGCAGCAGGCCCTGGCCGCCAGCAACGCGGTGCTGGTGGCATCGGGCACGGCGACCCTGGAAGCGCTGCTCAGCAAGCGTCCCATGGTGGTCGCCTACCGTTTCAATGCCCTGACTGCTTTCCTGGTACGGCGCATGGGACTGGTCAAAGTGAAGTATTGCTCCCAGCCGAACCTGCTGACTCCCAGCCCTCTGGTGCCGGAGTTCGTGCAGGAGGCGGTCAGCGTCGAGGCGCTGGGAGCGGCTCTGCTGACCCAGCTGGAGGATGCGGCCGGCCGGCCGGAACTGGAGCGCGAGTTCCTGTCGGTGCATGAGATGCTGCGCGTCGGCGGTGCCGGTCGTGCCGCCGAGGCGGTGCTGGCGCTGCTGCGCGACCGGGGCATCTGGCCTGGGGCAGGGGAGCGCCCGTGAGTGAGGCCATGACCCATGAACTCATGGTGGCCGGGGTGGACGAGGCCGGCCGCGGCCCCCTGGCGGGTCCCGTGGTGGCCGCTGCCGTGATCCTGGATCCCGCCCGCCCCATCGAGGGTCTGGATGATTCCAAGAAGCTGACCGCCGCGCGGCGCGAGCAGCTGGCGTGCCTGATCCGGGCACGGTCGCTGGCGTGGGCGGTGGGGGCCGCCACGGCCGCGGAGATCGACGCGGTCAACATCCTGCAGGCGACTTTTCTGGCCATGCGCCGGGCTCTGGCCGGCCTGAGAATGACGCCGCGGCAGGTGCTGGTGGACGGCAATCGCCTGCCGCAGCTCGATGACCTGTTGCCCGGCTGCCCGGTGCTCGCCATCATCCGCGGCGATGCCACCGTACCTGCCATCAGCGCCGCCTCCATCCTGGCCAAGACCCACCGGGATGCCTGCATGATCGAGCTGGACCGCCGTCACCCGGCCTACGGCTTTGCGCTTCACAAGGGCTACGGCACCGCCGTGCACCTGCAGATGCTGCGCGCGCAGGGTCCCTGCGCCGAGCATCGCCGTTCGTTCCGTCCCGTGCGTGAGGCCTGAGGGGGCGGACTGATGTCACTGCAGTTCGTCCACCTGCGCCTGCACACCGAGTACTCGCTGGTCGACAGCATCGTGCGTGTGCCTGAGCTGATGGCGGCGACCGCCGCGGCCGGCATGCCAGCGGTGGCGCTGACGGACCAGAGCAACCTTTTCGCGCTGGTGAAGTTCTACAAGGAGGCGCTGGGCTGCGGCATCAAGCCGATCGTCGGTGTCGACCTGCTGGTCGCCGAACCGGGTGAGCGCCGGCCGCCCTCGCGCCTGACGCTGCTGTGCCAGGGCAGCGAGGGCTACCGCAACCTCACGCAGCTGGTCAGCCGCGGCTATCTCGCCGGACAGCGCAACGCGGCCGGCACGCCCCTGCTGGAACGGGCCTGGCTGACGCGTGAGAACCTCACCGGCCTGATCGGGCTGTCCTGCGCCACCGAGGGCGACGTCGGCCGTGCCGCATTGAACGGCAAGGCCGAGGATGCACAAGCCGCGCTCAGCAACTGGCTGGAACTGTTCGGCGACCGCTTCTACCTCGAGGTGCAGC
>DAIDKA010000190.1 GCA_027451085.1 Gammaproteobacteria bacterium | reverse complement strand
ATGGGCAAGAACGGCTACCGCGCCGCGATGGACGCGGCTGACCAGATCGGACTTGCGGTGGTGGCGACGTCCTCGGCCATCATCGCCGTGTTCCTGCCCGTGAGCTTCATGAGTGGCATCGTCGGCCAGTTCTTCAAGCAGTTCGGCCTGACGGTGGCGGCCGCCGTGTTCTTCTCGCTGCTGGTCGCCCGGCTCATCACGCCGGTGGTCTCGGCCTACGTCCTCAAGAGCGACCACAAGGTGCACGGGGACGGCCCGCTCATGCGGCGCTACCTGGTGCTGCTGCGCTGGGTGGTGGCGCACCGCTGGAAGACCCTCGGCGTCGCGGTCATGATCTATGCCGCCTCCCTCGGGGTGTTTGCGCTGCTGCCGACGTCGGTGTTCTCCAATGACGAAGTCGGGTTCTCGCAGATGTACATCGAACTGCCGCCGGGCGTGCGCCTGGAGGAAACCGCGGCCGTGTCCAGGGAGGCCTATGACGTCATCCGCCGCCGGCCGGAGGTCAAGAGCGTCGTGGAGTTCATCGGTTCCGATGACGTGCGCAATGCCCAGATGTTCATCGAGCTGGTGCCCAAGTCGCAGCGCAAGCTGACATCGCCTGAGTTCGAGCAGGATGTGATGAAGCAGCTGCGCAAGATCCCGGATGCGCGCATCAGTTTTCAGAACCAGAGCGGGGCCGGGGGCACTTCCGATGTCTCCATCTTCCTGACCGGAGATGATCCGGCGCTGCTGGACCAGACTGCGCAGAAGGTGCTGCAGGAGATGCGCGGGCTGTCGATCCTGCGCGACCCGCGCATCAGCGGCGACATGCCCCAGCCGGAGGTGGTCATCCGGCCGCGGCTGGACCTGGCGGCAAACCTGGGTGTGACCGTGCAGAGCATCAGCACCACCGTCCGCATCGCCACCATGGGCGACCTGGATCAGAACGATGCCAAGTTCGCGCTGGCCGACCGTCAGATCCCGATCCGCGTCAGCCTGCTGGAGAGCTCGCGGCGGGACATGGACACCCTGGAGAACCTGCCGGTGCCGGCCTCGGGCAACCGGGTGGTGCCGCTCAAGGCCGTGGCCGACATCAGCTTCGGGCAGGGTCCGAGCCGCATCCATCACTACAACCAGAGCCGCCGCGTGGAGCTGGACGCCAACTTCAACAACACGGAGCTGGGCCCGGCGCTGAAGGCGATTTACGCGCTGCCGACCATGGCGCATCTGCCGCCGGGCGTGCGCCGGGTGGACACGGGCGATGCGGAACTGCAGGCGGAGCTGATGACCGGTTTCGGCATCGCCATGGGCACCGGCATCATGATGGTGTTCGCGGTGCTGGTGCTGCTGTTTGCGCGCGTGTTCCAGCCCTTGACCATCCTGTCGGCGCTGCCGCTGTCGGTGGGCGGCGCGGCGGTCGCGCTGCTGCTGACGCACCTGCCGCTGTCGCTGTCGGTGGTGATCGGGTTCCTGATGCTCATGGGCATCGTGGCCAAGAACTCCATCCTGCTGGTGGACTTCGCCATCGAGGAGATGCGCGCTGGCAAGAGCCGCGCCGAAGCGCTGCTGGAAGCCGGGCACAAGCGCGCCCGGCCCATCGTCATGACCACGGTTGCGATGATTGCGGGCATGACGCCGGTGGCTCTGCAGCTGCTCAACGGCGATCATTTCCGGGCGGCGATGGCCATTGCAGTGACAGGCGGGTTGATCACCTCCACCGCGCTGACACTGGTGATCGTGCCGGCGGTGTTCACCCTGGTGGATGATGTCGAGCGCTGGGTCGGGCCGCGGGTGGCGAGGATGCTGATGAGCACACCGAGGCAGCACGGCAAGGATGAGCCGCCGAAGCCACAGCCTCACGTGGCGTCCTGAAGGCGGGCTGGTCCGGCAAGCCGGCCGTCCGACGTGGGGTCGCTCCCGTTGCGGGAGCCGTTGTGCCCGTTACACTTGTCCGGATGACACAGGTGTCGACAACGGCAGGGCGTCCGGCGTGGTGGGTGCGGTGGCTCGCCGCGCTGCCCTGGTGGCTGCTCGACCGGGTGGCGGACCTGCTGGCCTGGCTGGCGTTCGTCATCAGGCTGGACCAGGCGCGGATGCGGGACAGCATGGCCATCGCGTTCCCGGACTTCGACCCGCCCAGGCTGCGCGCGAGCATGCGCGAGTTCTACCGTGGGTTCTCGCAGGTGCTGGTGGAGGTGATAAAGACCACCGTCATGCCTGGCAGTGAAATCCGCCGCCGGGTGGCACTCAAGGACTTCGAGCAGGTGACAGCGCTGCTCGCCGGGGGCCAGCCGGTGTTGCTGGTCGCGGCCCACCAGTGCAACTGGGAGTGGATGCTGCAGGCCCTGGTGCTGGAACTGGGTGTTCCGGTGGATGCGGCCTACAAGCCGCTGGTGGATGGCTGGGCGCAGCGCGAGATGCTGCGGATGCGCGCCCGCTTCGGCGCCAACCTGGTGCCGGCGCAGGATTTGCTGGCGACTGTCATCCGCGGTGGCAAGACGGCCCGGGTCATCGCCATGGTGGCTGACCAGGAGCCGCGTACCAGCGAAAGACGCCACTGGACCCGCTTCCTGAACCGGGACACGGCGTTCTACATGGGTGCCGAGGAAATCACCCGCGTGACCCGCTTCCCGGCGTTCTTCGTCGGAGTGAGGCGCACCGCCCGCGGCTACTATGAGATTTCCGCGGTCCCCCTGGTGGCGGCCGGGGAGAAGACCGCGGCCGGGGAAATCACCGAGCGCTACGCGCGGCTGGTGGAGGCGCAGATCCGCGCCTCACCGCCGGACTGGCCGTGGACGCACAAGCGCTGGAAACTCAAACGCTCTCTGTACGACAAGTAGTGCACCGTGGCTTGAGGTATTGTCGGGCCTGTATCACTCAACCCGGGGGGCAGGGGCATGGCCAGCGGCGGATTGACGCGCGAGCGTTTCCAGGAATACCTGACGCGCTTCAATAACAACGACCCGAGCTTCATCGAGTTCTACCACGACGACGTTGTGCTGGAGATCGGCAATACCGAGATCCGCACGGCGCGGGGGATACTCGACTTCTACCGGCCGGTGAAGGAACACTTGGTGGAAACGGTGTCGGTGACGCACTTTGTCGCCGACGCCACCGGCATTGCGGCCGAAATTCCCACCGAGTTCCGCTGCTTCAAGGACTGGGGGCCGGATAACTTCTTCCGGCGTGCCATCAAGGCGGGCGAGGTGCTGCGCGTCGTGAGCTTTGGTCTGTACTGGGTGAGGGACGGCAGGTTCAGCCACATCAAGGCCGCCCGCTACAAGCTGGTCAATGACTGGCGGATGGAGGCTTAGCCTCCATCCTTTGCCTGTGCCAGCGCAAAAGCCGGCCGGGAGGTCACGCGCCGGGCGTAGTCCTCGATCACGGGCAGCTTGGGCAGCAGCGGGGTGTTCAGGAACATGGCGAAAGTGGTGCCATAGAGTACGTCCACGGCGCTGAAGTGCTCACCCAGGAAATAGGGACCCTTTTCCAGCTGCCGCAGGATGACCGGCAGGACTTCTTCCACCGGCACCCAGCCGGCCGTGCCCTGGGGCACTTCGTAGTTCCTGAACTTGCAGACAAAGGCGGGTTCCGCCACGCCGGTGTAGTAGGACAGCCAGGACAGGTAGGCGCCGCGGCTGGGGTCGCCCACGACCGGACCGAGCTTTTTCTGCGGGAACTTGTCGGTGAGATACAGCGCGATAGCCGGTGACTCGAACACCACCGCGCCGTCGTCGGAGATGGCCGGGACCTTGCCGTGCGGATGGGGGTTCGCCGGGTCAGGCGTGCCGTTCGGATCGCGGCCCCGGGTCTTTACGACCTTGATTTCATAGGGGACCCCCAGTTCCTCCAGCAGGAAGATGAAGCGCGTGGA
>DAIDKA010000189.1 GCA_027451085.1 Gammaproteobacteria bacterium | reverse complement strand
TCGACCGCGCCGCCGCCGCCGTCGGGGTCAACTTCATCGGCGGCTTCTCTGCGCTGGTGCACAAGGGCATGACCCGCGGGGACCGGGTGCTGATCGACTCCATCGCGCAGGGGCTGGCGGGGACTCAGAGGGTCTGCGCCTCTGTCAATGTCGCCAGCACCAGGGCCGGCATCAACATGGACGCCGTCGGCCTCATGGGGCAGGTCATCAAGGACTGCGCCCGCCTGACCGCAAGCGAAGACGGCCTCGCCGCCGCCAAGCTCGTGGTGTTCTGCAACGCGGTGGAAGACAACCCTTTCATGGCGGGCGCCTTCCACGGCGTGGGGGAGCCCGAATGCGTCATCAACGTGGGCGTCAGCGGCCCGGGCGCGGTGTTGTCGGCCGTCCGGCGCGCCCCCGGGGCTGACCTGGGGGAACTGGCGGGCATCATCAAGCGCACTGCTTTCAAGATCACCCGCATGGGAGAGCTGGTGGGCCGGCAGGCCTGCGAACGCCTGGGGGTGCCCTTTGGCATCGTGGACCTGTCCCTCGCCCCCACCCCGGCCCAGGGCGACAGCGTGGCACGCATCCTGGAGGCCATGGGGCTGGCGCAGGTGGGCACCCACGGCACCACGGCCGCGCTGGCACTGCTGAATGATGCGGTCAAGAAAGGCGGCGCCATGGCCTCCTCCCATGTCGGTGGATTGTCAGGAGCTTTTATTCCGGTCAGCGAAGATATCGGCATGATCGAAGCCGCTGAAGCCGGAGCCCTGACTCTGGACAAGCTCGAAGCCATGACCTGCGTGTGCTCCGTCGGCCTGGACATGATCGCAGTCCCCGGTGACACCCCGGCCGAGACCCTGTCGGCGATCATTGCCGACGAAGCAGCCATCGGCATGATCAACCGCAAAACAACCGCCGTGCGGATAATCCCGGCACCGGGCAAAACGGTCGGGGACAGTGTCGAGTTCGGCGGCCTGCTGGGCCGCGCACCGGTCATGCCCGTGCACACACAGGACAGTAGCGCCTTCATCCACCGCGGAGGACGCATTCCAGCCCCCATCCAGGCGCTCAATAACTAGGCGCTCAATAACCAGGAGCGTGGACCCATCCGGCAAAAGCCACGCCTTTTGCTGGACGGGCAAAAGGCGCCATAGGCGACTTTTTGCCAAGGTGCCAGCGCAGTGGTGTATGCTGCGCGCTGGGTCGTGATCTTCCGCCGTGTTCCGCATTAGCAGACCAAAGACGAGCGCCACCTAAAGGCGCCTCTTTCGCACCGCTCAAGCCAGGGCATATTCAAGAAGTATCCGCGAACCGGGAGGCAGGACCTACCTGCCGGATGTCTTTATTTTTGTGAGTAATTTTCCGTGACCAAACTGTTTGTTGGAAACCTGCCCTTTTCGGCGACCGAAGACTCGGTTCGTGAGATCTTCGAGAAGGTCGGCCCGGTCGAGAAGATCGCCCTGATCACCGATCGCGAGACCGGCCGCCCCCGCGGCTTCGGCTTCGTGGAAATGGCTCAGGCTGACGCCTCCCGCGCCATGCAGCAGCTGAACGGCCAGGACTTCGGCGGCCGCGCGCTGAAGATCGACGAGGCCCAGGCCCGTGACCGTTCCGGCGGTGGTGGCGGTGGTGGCTGCGGCGGCGGTGGCCGCGGCGGCTACGGCGGCGGTGGCGGCGGCGGTGGCCGCGGCGGCTACGGCGGTGGCGGTGGCGGCGGCGGCGGTCGCTACTAAGCCCGTCGCTGTTTAAGCAGCGTTGATAAAAACCCGCTCCCGACCGCAAGGCCGGGAGCGGGTGTCGTTTATAAGCCTTGCCTCTGCTCTGCAAGGAGCACCCGCAATGAAAACCCGCAAGTATCTCGAGCTGGCCGACGCCCAGAAGATCATCGATGCGGCCTCGGCGCATGCCCGCGCCAAGGGCTGGCCCGTGACCATCTGTGTCACCGACGACGGCGGTCACCTGCTGGGACTGGCTCGTCTGGACGACGCCGCCCCTTTCACTGTCTCCATGGCCATGGCAAAGGCCAACACCGCCGCCCTTGGGCGGCGCGAATCCGGCATCTTTGAGGACGCCATCAACAAGGGCCGCACCGCCCTGGCCACCGCGCCCCTGCCGGGCCTGCTGGAAGGTGGCGTTCCGGTGCTGGTCGACGGCCAGTGCATCGGTGCCGTGGGCGTCTCGGGCGTCAAGTCCGCCGAAGACGCCGAAACCGCCAAAGTCGGGATCGCCGCGCTGTCCTGACGCTGAATCTCTACTCTGCCAGGGAACCGGACCCTTGGAGGTCCGGTCAACCCAAACCGCGGGTGCGGCGTTGCCGGACCCGGGAACCCCGCCTCAGGAGCCGTCCATGTTGAAAACATTCCCGCGGCTCATCGCCGCCGCCCGCCTGACCGCAGGCGCCGCGCTCGTCACCGTGATCGCCGGCTGCGGCAACAACAACTATGCGATCGTGGATGTGCCCAACGCGGTGGTCCTGGCCGATCTCACGGGCAACGGCTATCTCGACGTCGTGGCTCCCGCCGCGCAGATCGACCAGACCGGCCTCACGCAGCGTCCCGGCTACGTCGCGGTGATGATGAACATCACCACCAGCCCCGGCAGCACATTCGGGGCGGCGGCGAACTACAACAGCAGCGGCGTCCCCCCCTCGGGCGTCGCCATCGGCGATGTCATGGGCACCGGCGGCAACGACATCGTGGTGGCGAACAACGCCAACGGCACGTTGTCGCTGCTGACAGAGACCAGCCCCACCAGCGGCGCCTACAACGGCGCCACCACCATCAACTCCGGTGGTCAACCCAACCAGATCATCCTCGCGGACATGAACGGCGACGGCGCCCCGGATATCGTGATCGCAGACGGGTCCGGTTACCTCACGATCCTGCTGCAGAATCCGAACAGCCGCGGCAGTTTCAGCAATCCGATCACGTTTGCGCTGCCTGCGGAAAGCTCCATCCCCAATCAGGGGGTGTCCGTGGCGGTGGCCGATCTCAACGGCGATGGCTACCCTGACGTCGTGATCACCTCCGACCAGTCGCTGGACAGCGCCAACGGCGCCGGCACCAACGGCTATGTGCAGGTGTTCTACGGTCAGCCCGGCGCGACCAGCACCTCCATCAGCTTTTCCGCGCCCGTCTCCCTGGCCTCAGGCATCGCCTCCAGCTGCGAACCCAGCCAGGTGCGCATCTTCGACCTGGCGGCCAGCAAGAGCGTGCAGGCCACCCTGGTCACGGCAGAAGACACCAACACGATGCCCGCCGCGGCGCTCAGCGCCACCGGCACCGATCCCCTGTCCATCCTGGTGGCCTGCCAGGGGCTGGTCAGCAGCGTCACCGGGGCGTACACCAACGCCGGTGTGCTGGTGATCAGCCAGACCACCAGCACCAACACCGGCACGTTCAACGCCGGCGCGATCTACGCCAACCAGAATTCGACCACCTATGGCGGCGGACTGAGCCTTGCAGTGGGCGACATCAATGGCGACGGCCTGCCGGATGTGGTGCTGACCTCGCTCTACCCCCAGGGCGAGGGCACCATCTACGTCATGCCGCAGGACACCACCACCCTTGGCACGTTCGACACCGGCACGTCCTACTTCGGGCTGGGCCAGCCGGTGCGCGTGCAGCTGGCCGACATCAACAACGACGGCTACCTGGACATCGTGCTGGCAGACACCAACACCGCCGCCGCGATGCTGAACCAGACCGGCACGGCGGGTACCGCGGCAGGCACTTTCGGCACAGAGTTCCAGATCGGGTACTGACCGCAACGGCAGCCGCGCAACACCAGGGCGCGCCGGCAACGGCGCGCCCTTTTTCCTGCTCATTCCTGCGCGGCCTGCACCTGCAGCCTTGAATGGCGCACACCGTAGTTGCCGTACACCACGACACCGATGATCAGCCATGCCAGGAACCCCACCCAGGCGATGCGCGGCAGCGTGGTCATCAGGCCGACACAGCACCCGGCGCCGGCCAGCGGCACCCATATCCCGCCCGGCGCCCGGAAGGGCCGCGGCAGGTCCGGACGGGTCCGGCGCAGCACCAGCAGCCCGCCGCACACGATGCCGAACGCCAGCAGCGTGCCCATCGAAATGACATCCCCGAGCACATTCAGCGGCAGCAGCCCGGCGGCGATCATCGAGACCACGCCGGTGACGAGGGTGCCGATGTGCGGCACGCGGGTCTTCTCATGCACGCGCGCGAAGGCGGCCGGCAGCAGGCGGTCGCGGCCCATGGCGTAGAAAATCCGCACCTGGCCCATGAGCGTCACCAGCAGCACGGACACCAGGCCCACCACGGCCACGAAGCCCACCAGCAGCCTGGCCCACGCCACCTCGGGCCCTGCACGGTCCAGCGCCAGGTACATGGGGTCCGGCACGTCCAGATCCTTGTACGGCACCATGCCGGTGATCACGAAGCTGACCGCGAGATACAGCACGGCGCAGATCGCAAGCCCCAGCATCAGGCTCAAGGGGATGGCGCGCTGCGGATTGCGGGTCTCCTGCCCCATGGTGGAAACCGTGTCGAAGCCGATGTAGGCGAACACCAGGATGGCGGTGCCCTGGATCACGCCGGAGACACCGAAGGCGCCGAAGGCGCCGGTGTTGGCCGGCACATACGGCGTCCAGCGCACCGGCTCCACGTACTTCAGGCCCACCGCGATCAGCACCAGGATGGCGATGATCTTCGACACCACCATCACATTGTTGATGCGCGTGGAGGTTTTCAGCCCGCCCAGCAGCACCAGCGTGCACACCCCTGTCACCAGCACCGCCGGCAGGTTGAACAGGGTGCCGGTGGCGTACAGGTGCCAGCCATCCCTGGCATCAAAGGGTGCCGACATCAGCGCTGCCGGCAGTTCGATCCCGAACTGATGCAGGGTGGATTGGGCATAGCCGGCCCAGCTGATGGCCACCAGCGAAGCCGAGAACAGGTACTCCATCATCAGGCACCAGCCCACCGTCCAGGCGACAGCCTCGCCCAGCGTGGCGTAGGTGTAGGAGTAGGCGCTGCCGGCCACCGGGATCATCGACGACAGTTCCGCGTAGCACAGCGCCGTCAGCAGGCAGGCGATGCTGGCAAGTAGGAAACAGGCACCCACCGCGGGGCCGGCGTGCTCGGCCGCCACGCTGCCCGTGAGCACGAAAATGCCGGCGCCGACAGTGGAGCCGACACCGATGCAGGTCAGGGCGAAGATCCCCAGGCTGCGCGGCAGGGCCGCCGCCTTGCCGCCCTCCGCGGCGTCCGCGCACAGCTCCTCCACGGGTTTGCGGGCCCAGATGTTCAAGGCCGGCCCACGGCCACTACAGGCCCACCCGGTCCGCCACCCGCATCAGCCACGGATCAGCCGCAACAGCTCATCGGTCTTCTCCCGCATCAGCGCCTCGCTGCCGCGGGACTCGACGTTCAAACGCACCAGCGGCTCTGTGTTCGAGCCCCGCAGGTTGAAGCGCCACTGCGGGAACTCCACCGACAGGCCGTCGGTGAAATCGACATCGACCGCCCCGCCGGCGTATGCCTGCTGCGCCCGCTCGATCACTTCCCTGGCGCCGCCCGCAAGCTTCGTGTTGATCTCGCCGCTGGCCGGGAACAGCCGCATGCGCTCCCCCACCAGCTGCGAGAGGGTCCGGCCGCTGTGGCTGATGATCGCCAGCACCAGCAGCCACGGGATCATGCCGCTGTCGCAGTAAGCAAAACTGCGGAAGTAGTGGTGCGCGCTCATCTCCCCGCCATAGGCAGCGTCGACCTCGCGCATCTTCTGCTTGATGAAGGCGTGGCCGGACTTCGACAGCACCGGCACCCCGCCGGCACGGGTGACCACGTCCACCGTGTTCCAGGTGAGGCGCGGGTCGTGCACGATGCGAGCGCCGGGTTCGCGCTGCAGGAAGTACTCGGCCAGCAGGCCCACCAGGTAGTAACCCTCGATGAAGGTGCCCTGCTCGTCGAAAAAGAAACAGCGGTCGTAATCGCCGTCCCACGCCAGGCCGACATCCGCCTTGCTGTTCAGCACCGCATCGCGCGTGACGGCGCGGTTTTCCTCCAGCATCGGGTTGGGCACGCCGTTGGGAAAGTTGCCATCCGGCTGGTGGTTCACCCGGATGAACTCGAACGGCAGGCGCGGCGCCAGCCTGTCGACGATCAGTCC
>DAIDKA010000188.1 GCA_027451085.1 Gammaproteobacteria bacterium | reverse complement strand
TGGCCCGTGATCTCGACGTCCCATTCCGATCCATAGTCGCCAGCGGTGTGCTCGGGTGCATAACTGCGGTATATCGCCTTGGCGGTGAGATTCCGCCAGGAGCCTGTCCTGGGCCACAGGTAGGCCAGAGATGCGTACCGGTTCTCCAGACCGTTCGCGGGTGTCGTCAGGAACTTGTCCGCCCAGCCGTCGAAGGCGTGGATGGTCGCCAGCGGTGTTGCAAAACCGACCGTGCCATTACCCTGCATCACCTCATCGCCCGCGGTCACAGTGACCGGACCGACGGTTGCCGAAAGTTCACCCAGATAGTAGTCATCGCTGAACACGTGCGGGTTGTCGCCGCGCTGCGTCTGGGTTGCGTACGAGGCGATGTAACCGATCCTGACGGCGCCGCAGGTCTGACTTCCCGCGAAGCGGCCGCCGTAAGTGCTGGTCGACACCAGCGAGGGGTTCAGCGCCGCAGCGGCGGCCGGAGCAAGGCCGGGGAAGACGGTGATCGGATCAAAGCTCAGCAGGTACGCGAAGCCGGTCAGCTTCCCGACGGGAGTCTCATATCCGGCATTGCCCAGAAACATCGAGCCGCTATAGGTGCCCTGCGGCGACTGATCCGCGTAAACGCGATGCACCCGGTCCATGTAGGTGAGATCGACTGTCAGCCCGGGGACGGTGGTATTCACAGCACGCAGGGCATCGAAGGTCTGCTCATCCTGCCGCCAGTCGACGTTCCCGATGAAGCGCTGATCATCGAGGTCGATGCGCTGGCGGCCAAGTGTCACCGTCGTGTCCGGCAGGGAGGTGTTGATCAGCTCCAGCCGGTTGAGCTCGTGGTCGCGCGGGTCGGCAACCAGCGGGAACTGGGTGTGGCTGGCAACGGCCTGGTCGGCTCGATAGCGATCGTCGATCGGTGCGAGGAAATTTCCTTCCGCCAGCCAGGCGGTGTTCCACAGCTGCGGCGTCTGCAGGCCCAGCCTTGCGCGCAGCGTCAGAGCCTCGGCATCTTGCGCCAGTGGCACCTGGCCCACGTCCTCATAGCGCAAGCGCACGTCGGCGATCGGGGTCCAGCCTGCGGGGAAGTCCTCGAAAAGCGGCGCGTCATCCGCGCGGGCGTCAGTCAGCCCCGCTGCCAGGCACAGCGTGAGCATCGAGCAGAGGGCCGGCCGCCGGTCGCCGATTCCAGGAGTCGCCATCGTGTCTTCCTTCCTTGTATTTCCCTGTGACAAAAAAAAACCTGCGTCCGTGAATCCAAGGAAAATCCTCGAATCACGAAGCAGGCGTCATTGCCGAAACCCTTCGTTGGGCTTCTGTGCGGAACCAAGCAAGACTTATGCCACTTGAGCAGACCTTTGTTTGAAGGCGGAGGGTCTCAGCCGGCAGCACCGTGCTTCACGATGCATTGCAAGGATGAATGCCTCCGCCGGAGCTGCCGTACAACGATGCCGCGGTGGCGTGCGCTGTGCACCGCGGTGTGACCGGGATGGCCTGGGATGCTCCGGCGGGGTGCGTCGGATCCCCGGGGCCGGGCTGCGCCGGAAGGCCCACGCGTGCGGGCGGGCCCTATGCCTTGAGGATTTCGGCGGTGCTGATGATCGCTTCGGCGATCTGCACGATGCGCTTGTTCTGCCTCATCGCGGCCTCGCGCATCAGGGCGTAGGCCGCTCTTTCTGCAATCCCGCGGCTTTCCATCAGCAGGCCCTTGGCGCGGTCGACGAGCTTGCGTTCAGCCAGCGCCGCCCGGGCCGACTCGAGCTGTGTGCTGACATCATGGATGCGGCGCGACTGAGTCTCGACGACGCTCAGGATCGAGCGCATCGGTGTCGGCACGGATGGATCAAGGAAATACAGTCCGATGCCGCGCTCGATGCCCGGAGCCTGCCGGGCGGGGTCGGCTTCCGCGAACAACACGGCGATCGCCGCGGTGCCGGAGATCGCCTGGCTGCCGGCAGCCTCCGCACCTGCCCCATCGCCGTGGGCTGCGCGCAGTTTCAGCGCGCACAGACGTGCCAGTTCTTCCGCCAGCCGCGTTTCGATCACGCGCAGTCCGTCGATGCGCTGCGTCGTGTGCCGGTACCAGTCATCGGCGCTGACGCCGGCCGGTTCGCCCGCGCTGCACTGCCGGGCAACGGTCCTCATCTGCTGGACGGCGGCCGCGTCCCGGCTGTTGAGCGTCTCATTGAGGGCGTCGATGAAAGGGCGGTCCGCGAACTCGGCAAAAATCCCGAAGGCCTGTTCCTGGGCCGCGATGAGATGGCGCAGACGCTGCAGGTCCTCTGCTGTGAACCGGCCGCTGGAGATCGACGCACCGCCCGTGGCGCGTTCCTGGCCCGCGTATTCCTTGGCTTGCGCGAAATTGGCCAACGCCAGCACTGCGCGCGAGACCTGCGGGTCCGTTGCGACCTCTCCGATTTCGTAGCCCACCGCCAGCAGTGCGCCGATGACGTCGATGAAGGCCTTGATGCTGTCCTGCGGCGCCGTGCGCAGCGAGATGATCTCGTTGCGCAGATCAGGCAGTGTGCCGAGCGCCCGCAACGCCAGCACGACGCAGGTGTAGAACCGCGCCCCGCAGCTCATGCGCTCGAACCCGTCACCGAGGCGCTCCAGCTGCTCGCGCACGGCCTGTTCGAGGACCTGGCAGTCTCCGACGCGCTCGTTCAGGCACGCAGCGAACTGCGTGCCGGTGGAACCGAGAAAGATCGATGCGGCGCCGCGTTCCTTCTGCAAGGCGTGGATGAGTTCGCTCAGCGCGCGCATCAGTTCACTCAGGATGACCAGCTGTTCCAGGCCGCGCGTGCGGCACAGGTTCGCGGATCGCACAAACCGCTCGACTGATGGCCTGTCGGAGCGGCGTGCGGGGGTGCTGTTGTTCTCGATGATCATTGATCGTGGTGATGGTGTGCCACGCGGGTGAGCCGCCGGCGCAGAGCGACTTTGGCATGAAGCCAATCGGATACTCAAGCGCGCGGGCGTTGTCCCGGGACGTGCACTGCGCATGTGCAGAAGATCGTGTCTTTGCCCCGTAATGGGCTGCGCCGGGTCGGGCTCTCCTGGGTCGCAGCCTGGAGCAGGCGCCTGATGTGCCTGTAATCCAGGACATCGAATATCCGGGTGACAACGTGGCATGGGGTTTGCACCGTATCAAACAGCGGCGGGTTGATATGCCCGCCGCGGACTGCATATCCAACGACGGATGTGCAACGGCAATGCCGCCATCGCGTGCGCAACTTCTTTAGTTGCGTGCTGCTGGCGGCTTTTTTTTTGCCTCAAGGATGCTGTGGCATGAGACAGATAATTTCCTCGCTCAAGAGCGGAAACTGGAAGACGCTGCTGGCGTGCTTCCTGTACTTTGACACCGGCTTCACGGTATGG
>DAIDKA010000187.1 GCA_027451085.1 Gammaproteobacteria bacterium | reverse complement strand
CAGGGCGATGTTCATGCCGCTGTAGGGCAGGCCGATGTTGTCCAGCATGGAGCTGATCTGGCTGTTGCCCACCAGCTGGCGGATCGTCGCCTCGACCTCCGCAAAGTCCTTCTGCGTGTCCTCGATGCGCGTGCCCGCGGGCGCGCGCACGTGCAGGCGCATCTCGCCCGCGTCCACCTGCGGGAAGAAGTCACGGCCGAGCAGCGGGAACAGCAGCAGCGACACCAGCATCAGGCCGATGAAGGCGCCGGCGGTGGCGCGCGGGAAGTCCATGCACCAGCACACCGTGTCGCGGTAGGCCTCGCGCAGGCGCGAGAACCCTTGCTCGAAGCCCTGGTGGATGCGCACGAAGGGGTTGCGGGACGCCACCGGGGCCGCGTGTTCGCCCGGCTCTGCAGCGTGGTGCGCGACGCCGCGCATCAGGTACAGGAACAGCAGCGGCACCAGGCTGAAGGACAGCACCAGGCTCGCCAGCAGGGAGGTGATCACCGACACCGACAGCGGCGAGAACAGGTACTTGGCGGTGCCCTCCAGCAGGAACACCGGCACGAACACGATGCAGATGCACAGCGTCGAGAGCATGGTCGGCACCCCGACCTCGCGTGCGCCCTGCACGATGGCGTCCGACAGGTTCGGGCGCAGGCTGATGTTGCGTTCGATGTTCTCGATGACCACCGTGCCGTTGTCGACCAGGATGCCCACCGCGAGTGCGAAGCCGCCCAGCGTCATGGTGTTGAGAGTCTCACCGCCCACGCCCATGAACAGCATGGCCGAGATGATCGACAGCGGGATGGATGCCAGGATGATCAGCGTCAGGCGCCAGTTGCCCAGGAACAGCAGGATCATCAGCGCGGTCAGGCCCGCGGCCATGCAGCCGCCCATCACCACGCTGTTGAGGGCGGCCTTGACGAACACCGACTGGTCGAAGATCGGCTTGATGTCAACGTCCTTGGGCAGCATCTTGCGGATGTCGGGCAGCGCCGCGCGGATGCCGTTGATCACCGCCAGGGTGGAGACACCCTCGGTGTTGCGGATGGTGATGAGGGCTCCGGGAACGCCGTTCACCGCCACCGAGTTGGTCTGCACCTGGAAGCCGTCGTGCACGTGCGCGATGTCGTGCATGAACACCATGTGCCCGTTGACGTCCTTGATCGGGAAGTCATTGATGGTGTCGATGACGTCCGGGCTGTTGTTCATCGTGAGCGGGTAGTCGTTGTGCCCGATCTTGACGTCGCCCGCGGGGAGGATGACGTTCTGCGCCTGCAGCGCGTTGCTCACGTCGGTGGCGGTCAGGCCGCGCGCCTGCATCGCCTCCGGGTCGAGGTCGGCCATGATCACGCGCGGCTTGCCGCCATAGGGCTGGGGCACCTCGGCGCCGTGCACTACCGCCAGCGCCGGGCGGATGATGTTCTGGCCCAGGTCATTCAGCGCGGTGTCCGGCAGGGAGTGGCTGGAAAGGCTCAGCTGGATGATGGGCACGTCGGTGGCGCCGTAGCGGATCACCATCGGCGGGGTGATGTTCGGCGGCATGTACTTCAACACCAGCAGCGCGCTGCTGGCCAGCTGCGAGATGGCGCGCGTCACGTCCGCGCCCTCGTGCAGGTAGATCTTCTCCACCCCCACGCCCTGGTAGCTGGTGGCCTCGATGCGCGAGATGTCGTCCACCAGCGAGGCCAGCTGGCGCTCGTGCAGCGTCAGGATGCGGTTCTGGACGTCCTCTGCGCTCATGCCGGCGTAGGTCCACACCACACTGACGACAGGGATGTCGATGCTCGGGAAGATGTCCACCGGCATGCGCAGGACTTCGCCCACGGCGAGCAGTGACACCAGGATCAACACGGCCGCCACAGTGTAGGGCCGCTTCAGGACTAGCTGGACGAAGTTCATGCCACCGCGCTTATATGTATGTGCAAGAGTCGCGGCATCATGCCGATGGCGGGGCGGCCGGACAGTATCGTTTTGCTGCCCATCATGTCCGCGGGCCGCGGCAGAAATACTCCGTTACACGATCCTCGCCAGGGCCGGGGCGGTGGGGCTCGCCGCCTCGGGCAGGAGGATGCGCACGATCAGGCCCTGCGGCTCCCGGTCCGCAAGCTCGATGGTCCCGCCATGCGCCAGGATCACCGAGCGGGCGATGGACAGGCCCAGTCCCATGCCCTGTTTCTCCGACTCCCGTGCTTCGCTGGTGCGGTAGAAAGGCTCGAACACCCGCTCCTTGTCTGCATCAGCGATGCCGGGGCCATCGTCCATGACCTCGATGCGGTAGCCGCTGCCGGGGAGCCGGTGCAGCGAGACCTCCGCGCGTTCGCCGTACTTCGCCGCGTTGGAGACGACGTTGGTCAGGGCGCGCAGCATCGCCAGCGGCCGGCAGTGGTACAGGCTGCGCGCAGGGGCGCCGTAGACGACGGTGCCGCCAAGGTCCGACACCAGGTCGCAGCAGGTCTGCAGCAGCGAGTCCAGGTCGACCGCCGTGTGCTGTTCGGTGTCGTCCACGCCGCGCACGAACGCCAGGGCGGACGCCAGCATGTTCTGCAAGGCCTCGATGTCCTGCAGCATCTTGGCCTGGTTGTCGGCCACGCGGCCGGTTTCCACCCGCAGCCGCAGGCGGGTGAGCGGCGTTCCCATGTCATGACTGATGGCGCCGAGCATGAGGGTGCGGTCGCGGATCATGCGCTGCAGGCGCTCCTGCATCTCGTTGAAGGCGTGGATGGCGCGGCGCAGCTGGGCCGGCCCCTGTTGCTGCAGCGGCTGGGTGTTGACGTCGATGCCGACGCGTTCGGCGGCGCGCGCGAACCGTGTCAGCGGCAGGTTGACCGTCCAGGTCAGCAGCACCCACAGGCCGCCGGTGGCGAACACGACGAAGGCGCCGATGGCGGCCTGCTCCAGCAGGCCGACGCGCAGCGGCGGGCCGATGGGCGTGAGTACCTGAAGCTGCCCGCCGCCGTACAGCGGCACCCGGATCAGGGTGTCATCGGCGTCTGATCCGGAAGCCGGAGCGCAGGCCTTGAGCACGGCGGGGACGCGCGCCAGCGCCTGCGCCAGCTGGGCCCTGAGGCTCGAATCGTCGGTCCCGCAGGCCGGGTCCGGCATGTCGTCCCCGAGGTAGCTGGCGGTGAAGCTGCTCTCGTTCCACAGCGTGGCGAAGTTCGCGCGCTGGGCAGGCGGGACGGATTCCAGCAGGCGCACCATCATCACGACCTTGTCCACCGCGAACTCCGGGCGCAGCTCCCGCTGCCAGTGCGGCGACAGCGCCACGTACAGCACGGCGACCATGAGCTGCGACAGCAGCAGCCCCACCAGCAGGATGCCGGCCACCTGTCCACGCAGCCCCGCCGGCAGCAGCTGGCGCAGCAGCGGCTTCAAGCAGCGTTCACCTCGGGGGTGAAGAGATAGCCGCCGGCGCGGACGGTCTGGATGATGATGGGATCCTTGGGATCGGTCTCGATCTTACGCCGCAGGCGGCTCACCTGGATGTCGATGCTGCGGTCGAACAGGGTGGCGCCGCGGCCCCGGGTGAGATCCAGCAGCTGGTCACGCGTGAGCACCCGGTTCGGGTGTTCACAGAAGGCGAGCAGCAGCTCGAATTCACCGCCCGTCAGGGGCACCTGCAGGCCGCCGGCGGCGGTCAACCGGCGGGTGCTGACATCCAGCTGCCAGCCGGCGAATTCCAGGACCTTGACCTGAGGTGCCGGCGTCCTCGACAGCGTGGTCGAGCGGCGCAGCAGCGCACGGATGCGCGCCAGCAGCTCACGGGTGCCGAAGGGCTTGGTGAGGTAGTCGTCGGCACCGATCTCCAGGCCCACCACCCGGTCGACCTCGCTGCCGCGGGCCGTCAGCATGATGATGGGAACGTTGCTGAGCGCGCGCACGCGGCGGCACAGCGACAGTCCGTCCTCCTTCGGCAGCATGACGTCGAGCATCAGCAGGTCTACGCGGCTGACTTCGAGCAGCCGGTCCATCTCGCGACCGTCGCGTGCCACGCTCACCCGGTAGCCCTCCTGCTTCAGCAGGTCCGCCACCAGGCTGCGGATCTCGGGGTCATCCTCAACAAAGAAGATATGGGGAGACTGCTCCATTGCGTCTTTATAGTGCAGAACCGGCCGGTCGCGGCAAGAGATTTTGTAACACAAAGCAACAGGGCCCTGCGGGGTCTCGTGCGTCATGCCGGAACGGCCCTGGAACCCGGGCTCAGAACTTGTAGCGCAAGCCGACCGTGGGGGTGATGTCGGTGGAGTACAGGTAGCCGCTGGCCATGCCGCCGCGGACGCCACTGTACATGGCGCCCGCATAGGCGTCGAAGTGCGCGTTGCAGCGGTAGTCGGCGTCGAAGGAAAAGTCCACGGTGTTGCCGCTGCAGGTGCTGTGCGCCGTGGTCGAGCAGCCGGCCTGCGACCCGGTGCCGTAGGCGTTCTGGTGCACATAGTAGTAGGCCGCTGTGAGGTCCAGGCCCGGGATGACGGTATGGCGGACCCCGGCCCAGTACACCTGGACCTGCTTCGGGTCGCTGTAGGCGGTGTTGGTGACAAAGGCCAGGATGTACCCGCCCAGGTTCACGAACCCTGCCTTCAGCGGCGTACCCGGGTTGGCCCACCTGACATGCTCATAGCCGGCAAAGAGCTGCACCGCATCGAGGTCGTACGAGGCCATCAGGGCGTATGCCGTGTTGTCCGACACGGAGCCGGCGAGCGAGTCGGACTGCGGATAGGCCGATCCTGACAGCGCGGAGACCTGGGTGGCGGTGAGTGCGGCGGCCGAGACGGAGCCGTTGACCTTGGAATAGTAGGCATCGACCGTGGCATCGGCGTAGTTGCCGCCGATGTTCACCTGGTAGGCAGTGCGGCCCTGGCCAGCGGACCCGTCGAATTTGTACAGCATGCCTGCGTGCACCAGGTGGTCGAAGTCGTAGAGGTACTTCACCGTGTCGTCGAGGCGGTTGTCCTCGTTGCCGCCGCCGCCGGCATACTGGTTGGACGCACCCAGCAGGCCGAACGCCGCTGCCAGCTGGTTCGGATCATGCTGGATCATGCCTGCGGACAGCAGCGACACCTGGCGACCGAAGGTCAGCGCGCCGTAACGGTCTGACTGGATGCCGACGAACGCAGTCTGGAACACCTGGCCGGCCGAACTGCCATCGACGCCGATGTTCTGGTCGGTCACGGCCTTGCCGTTGTTCCCGACCAGGGATTTCGCCGAGTCGGCGAGTTCGCCCGACTGCGGATTGAAGAAGGTCTCGACCTGGAACACGCCGGAGAAGTCGCTGACCAGGTGCTGCCTGCCCTCCAGGCCGACGCGCGACTGTCCCATGTTGCTGGGGGTCAGGCCCGTCGGCGACCCGTAGTCGTTCGAACGCACGATGTTGCCGCTCGCCGCCGGACGGTAGGGGGAGAATGGCGCGCTGTGGGTGTCGTACTGGATGCCCAGGTCGACGACGCCGTAGAGCGTGATGCCATGCCATGTCAGGCTGTCATCCTCGGGGACCCCCGGTCCGGTCTTCTGCTGCGTGAACGCGGGGGCCATGGCCAGCGTGGCCACGGCCAGCAGCAGGCCGCCAGGACTCCATGGCGTGTGGTTGCAACCCATTGTGCTTGCGTCCCCTGCCGCGTCCGGGCCGTGTGAATGCGCGGCAGTGTAGGCAGGCTGCGGTTACGGAGTCAGTCGGGCGCGGGTAACACGACGGTTACACGGCGCCATGCGGCAGGCCCGTCCGCCCCGGTTATGATTGGCCGGTTATGATTGGCGCCGGCCGCGACGATGCGGTCCGGTGCGGAGGCGGTGACCGGTGTTGCTGTTCGAGGCTTTGATACTCACCGTGGCGACGGTCGTGGGTGCCGTCTGGATCCATTATGAAGGGCTGGGCCTGGTGTCGCGCTGGGTGCGGGGGGGCATGTATGGCCGCGCCCGGGTGCTGTACGTCGTCCTCGGCACCATCGTGGCCCATCTGGTGGAGATCTTCCTTTACGGCATGGGCTATGAGGCCGCGCGCCTGCTGGGTCTGGGACGGATCGCCGGCCCGCATGTCCACAGCCTGCTCAGTGTCTTCTACTTTTCCGCCGAAACCTTCACCTCACTGGGATTCGGGGACAACTACCCCACCGGGCACCTGCGGCTGATGGCCGGCGTGGAGTGCCTGAACGGCTTCATCCTCATCGGCTGGTCCACCTCGTTCACGTACCTGTCGATGCGCAACTTCTGGGACGAAGTGGGCCGGCTGTGAGCATCGCTCCTGCGGTGAGCGGCCGGTGGCCCGCTGCCCGGCTCAGTCGGCGCAGCGCAGCAGTTCGTTGATGGAGGTCTTGGCGCGCGTCTGCGCGTCCACCTTCTTGACGATGACGGCGGCGTACAGCGAGTGGCTGCCGTCCTTGGACGGCAGGCTGCCGGAAACCACCACCGACCCGGCCGGCACCCGGCCCTGCAGGACCTCGCCGGTGGTGCGGTCGTAGATGCGGGTGCTCTGGCCGATGAACACTCCCATCGAGATCACCGAACCGGCCTCCACCACCACGCCCTCGACGATCTCGGAGCGCGCCCCGATGAAACAGTCGTCCTCGATGATGGTCGGGTTGGCCTGCAGCGGCTCCAGCACGCCGCCGATGCCGACGCCGCCGGACAGGTGCACGTTCGCGCCGATCTGTGCGCACGAGCCGACGGTCACCCAGGTGTCCACCATGGTGCCGGCGCCGACGTAGCCGCCGATGTTGACGTAGCTCGGCATGAGGATCGCGCCGGGGGCGATGTAGGCGCCGCGGCGCACGACAGCCTGCGGCACCACGCGCACGCCGCCCGCGCGGAACTCCTGCGCGCTGTGAGCGGCGTACTTGAGGGGCACCTTGTCGTAGTATTGCGTGCCGCCGCCGTCGATGACTTCGTTGTCGCGCGCGCGGAAGTACAGCAGCACCGCCTTTTTCAGCCACTGATGGGTGACCCACCGGCCGTCCAGCTGTTCCGCCACCCGCAGCCGGCCGCCATCGAGCAGCCCGATGGTGGCTTCGAGGGCCTCGAGAAGGCCTGCGTCGATGTTCCTGGGGGTGATGTCCGCGCGGCGCTCGAAGGCGGCCTCGATCGTGGCTTGCAGCTGTGTGGTGTTGCTCATAAGGGGCGGATCATACCTTGCCGCAGGCGCGCACGAAGCCTGCGATACGCTGCGCCGCCTCGATGCAGTCGGCGACGCTGGCGGTGAGCGAGATGCGCACCCTGCCGGCGCCGGGATTGCCGTCGGCGGTGGCGCGCGCCAGGTAGCTGCCGGGTAGCACCGTGACATTGGTGTTCCCGAACAGCTCGCGCGTGAATTGCTCATCGTCGCCGCCCACGTCCAGCCACAGATAGAAGGCCCCCGCGGGGCGCTCGACGGTGAGCACCTGCGACAGGATGGGAATGACGCGGTCGAACTTCTCCTGGTATAGCCTGCGGTTTTCCACGACATGTGCGTCGTCGTCCCAGGCGGCGATGGAGGCCTGCTGCACCATGGGCGACATGGCGCAGCCGTGGTAGGTCCGGTACAGCAGGTAGGGCTTGATGATGTCCGGGTCGCCGGCCACGAAGCCCGAGCGCAGGCCGGGAACGCTGGAGCGCTTGGACAGGCTGTGGAACACGATGCAGCGCTGGAAGCGGTCGTGGCCCACGTCCAGCGCCGCCTGCAGCAGGCTGGCCGGCGGTGGCGCCTGCGCGGGGTAGATCTCCGCATAGCATTCGTCGGCGGCCACGATGAAGTCATGGCGGTCGGCCAGGCGCAGTGCTCGCGCCAGGTAGTCGCGCGGCGCCACCGCGCCGGTGGGGTTGCCGGGGCTGCACACGAACAACACCTGGATGCGCTCCAGCACGTCCCGGGGCAGCGCCTCGAGGTCGGGCGCGTAGCCGTTCGCGGCGGTGGTGTTCAGGTAGCAAGGCCCGGCGCCAGCCAGGTACGCCGCGCCTTCATAGATCTGATAGAACGGATTGGGAAAGGCGACCAGCGGCTTGCGCGCGGGGTCCACCGCCGCCTGCACCAGTGAGAAGATGGCCTCGCGGGTGCCGTTGACGGGCAGCACCATGCGCGCCGGGTCCACGCTGTCCCGGGGCAGGTCGTAGTGGCGCGTCAGCCAGCGCGCGATCGAGGCGCGCAGCTGCGGACTGCCCGCGGTGGCCGGGTAGGCGCTGAGGGACTCCGCGCCCTCGCGCAGGGCGTCGAGCACGAACGCCGGCGGGGCGTGCTGCGGTTCGCCGATGGACAGGGGGATCGGCCGCAGGTCATGAGGCGGGGTGACTCCGCTCTTGAGTTTCGCCAGCTTCTCGAACGGGTAGGTGTGCAGCTGCGCCAGGCGGGGGTTCATCATGCCGCGGACCGCTGCTCCAGGGCCTCGAGCAGGCGCTGCTTGAGGCTTGCAGCGGCCGCCTCATCCAGCGGCCGGTGCATGTCATCGGTGATGTAGAAGACGTCCTCGGCGCGGGCGCCCAGGGTCATGATCTTTGCCGTGCGCAATTGAACCCTCTGCTGCATGAACACCTTGCCGACGTCGCAGAGCAGCCCGGGCCGGTCGCCGGCGACCAGTTCCACCACGGAGCGCCGGTTGCGCTCGTCGATGCTCACGCTGACCTGGGTGGGGGTGCTGAACATGAGCGCCTGGCGCGGTGTCCGGCGCGACACCGCGGGCAGCAGTGCATCGGTGCGCCGCAGGCTGCGCAGCAGCGCGTTGCTGATCTCGGCCAGCCGGTCGGTGTCGGTGATGGTCGCGCCGTCATCCTCCAGCACGTGGTAGAGGCCGAGGATGAAGCCATCGCCGGTGGGGGAGATGCGTGCGTCGACGATGTTGAGCCCCAGCTGGTCGAGCACCGCGGTGGTGCGCGCGAAGCCATGCAGGCGGTCGGGGGTGAAGGTCAGCACGGCGGTGCTGCCGCGGACGCTGCGCGGATCGATGGCCACCAGCGTGTCGCCGGCGTCCGGCCGGCGTTCGGCCAGCAGGCGGGTGTGCCAGGCGAGTTCCTCCGGCGTATGGCGCAGGAAATAGGGCGCGGAGAAACGCGACCAGGCCTGGTTGATCTGTTCGGGAGCGATCTTCCCGGCCAGCAGCGCGCGCGCGCTGTCCTGGGTTTCGCGGATCAGTTCGTCCTGGTCGATCGGGCTTTCCAGCCCGCGGCGCAGGGCCCGCTTCACGCGGTCGTGGAACTCGTGGAACAGCGAGGCCTTCCAGGAGTTCCACAGCTTGGGGTTGGTGCCGCGCACGTCCGCGCAGGTGAGCACGTACAGGTGGTCCAGGTGGGTTTCGTCGCCGACCTTGCGGGCGAAGGCGTTGATCACCGCGGGATCGGTGATGTCCTGCTTCTGCGCCGTGACGGACAGTTCCAGGTGGTGCCTGACCAGCCAGGCGACCAGGCGCGCGTCGTAGCGCGACAGGCCCTGCTCCAGGCAGAAGGCCTCGGCATCGACGGCGCCGAGTTCGGAGTGGTCGCCGCCCCGGCCCTTGGCGATGTCGTGGAACAGGGCGGCCAGGTAGATGATCTCAGGCTTCGGCAGCTGCTGCATGATGCGCGACAGCTCCGGTAGCTCGTGATCGTAGCGGGGGATGGCCAGGCGCCGCACGTTCGACACGACGAACAGGGTGTGGGCGTCCACGGTGTAGGCGTGGAACAGGTCGTATTGCATGCGGCCGACGATGCGCCCGAAGGCCGGGATGTAGCGCCCCAGGACCTCGTAGGTGTTCATGCGGCGCAGTTCATGGGTCACGCCCACCGGGGCGCGCAGGATTTCCATGAACAGGCGGTGATGGCGCGGGTTCTGGCGGAATTCCTCGTCGATCACCCACAGGTTGCGGGCGACCGCGCGCATGGTCGAGGCGCGCACACCCTTGATGTCCGGGTTCTGCTGCAGCAGCACGAACATCTCCAGCAGCGCCGAAGGGTTGCGCACGAACAGGTCGTCGTGGCGGGCCTCCAGCGAGCCGTTGTGCACCTGGAAGCGCGCGTTCAGCGGGCGGGTGGTGTTCTCGTCGCTGAGAATGGCCTCGCGGAACAGCTGCAGCAGCAGTTCATTGAGCAGGCTGACGTCGCGCACCGTGCGGTAGTAGCGCTGCATCAGCTGCTCCACCGCCAGGGTATACGAGGAGTCCTCGTAGCCGAAGGTCTGCGCCAGCTTCAGCTGGTGGTCGAACAGCAGCCGGTCCTCGCGCCGCCCGGTGATGGTGTGCAGGGCCCAGCGCACCTTCCACAAGAAGGCCTGGGCCTGCTTCAGGCGGCGCAGTTCGCTGCCGCTGATGAAACCCCGGCGCGCGAGCCCGTCCAGGGACTCGGCCCCGAAATGCCGCTTGGCCACCCAGCCGATGGTCTGGATGTCACGCAGGCCGCCGGGGGCGGTCTTGACATTGGGTTCCAGGTTGTTGGCGGTGTCGTTGGCCTTCAGGTGCCGTTCCTGCTGTTCCTTGAGCTTGGCCTCGAAGAACTCGCGCACCGGCCAGACCGCCGGGGGGTTCAGGCTCGCGTTCATCGCGGCGAGCAGCGCTGCGTCACCCTGCAACAGCCGCGCTTCCAGCAGCGTGGTCATGACGCTGACGTCGGCGGCGCTCTCGTGCACGCAATCGGCCACGGTGCGCACGCTGTGGCCCACTTCGAGGCCGATGTCCCACAGGAAGGTGATCAACTGCTCGATCCGGCTGCGTCCGGCCTCGTCGGGCCGGCGTGTCACCAGCAGCAGGATGTCGATGTCGGAGCAGGGGTGCAGTTCCCCGCGGCCGTAGCCGCCGACGGCCACCAGCGCCCATTCGGGGGTCCCGCCCAGGTGCTCGCGCCAGGCCTGGCTCAGCACGGCATCGATCAGGGCGGCGCGGGCATGGACGAGGGACTCGACGGGTTCCTCGTCGAGGAAGCGCTGGCGCAGTTCCTCATCTGCCTGCTTCAGCAGCGAACGGTACAGCTCGCGCGAACCCTGCCCGGCGGCCAGCAGTGCGGGCAGCCGCCCCAGCAGCGGCCACGCGGGCGGCGCAGGCGCGTCCTGCGGGAGGTCTTCGAGGGTGTCGCTGGTGCCCAATTCAAGCCGCCTGGCGGTCG
>DAIDKA010000186.1 GCA_027451085.1 Gammaproteobacteria bacterium | reverse complement strand
CCGTGCGGCGTTTTCTATCCCAGCTGCGCGCCCAATTCGTCGATGGCGCAGACGATGTGGTAGAAGCTGCTGGCCGGCGCCGGCTCTTCAACCCACTTGCCATCGGCGCTGATCCTGTCCCACCACAGTCCCGGCCGGCGGTTCTCCAGGAACCGCAGCAAGGCGCCAGCTGCGCGCTGCGCGTCCTGCCAGTAACGTGCCTCTCCGGTCAGCCTTGCCAGCTTCGAAGCGGCCTTCAGCCACTCCGTATGCGGCCACAGCCGCGCCGCGCCATCCTGTACCGTGAGGTCGTGCTTCAGGGCATTGACCACGATGCCATCGGCATTGACGCCATGGTTCACACCGATCTCGTACAGGCGCAGGGCCGCCTGCCACGCCCGGCTGCCGGGGCTGGAATCGAAATTCAGCAGCAGCCAGGCCCATTCAAGCTGGTGGCCCGGCTCGATGGCCTGCCCCTCACCGGCGGGCAGCGGCCGCCACTGGCCATCGAACAGCTCGTACATCGCGCCGTTTACAGGACTGATCATGCGTGCCAGGGCCAGCTCGCCCAGTTCATCCGCCAGCGCCCGCCAGCCCGCGTCATCATTCACCGCGCACCAGGCCAGAGCGGCTTCAAACAGGTGCATGTGGGGATTGGACCGCAGCGGCGGCGGCTCGCCCGGACCCGAATCGAACCCGCCGCCAGGCCGACGCAGCATCGACAGCAGGGTGCCGCGCAGACCCACGCCCATGTCGACAATCGCCGCGCGCGGCCCCAGCACCTCCTGACAGCAGGCCAACGCCAGCAGCACGAAGGCCTGGTCATACAGTTCCGCACGCTCATCAGCCAGCAGGCCGTCGTGGTGCACCAGCGTGCTGAACAGGTTGTCGGGGCGCCGGTAATGGCGCACGAAGAACTCCAGGGTCGATGCCACCAGGGGCTCGGGATCACCCTTCCATCCAAGGCTCGGCGCCTTGGAGTAGGCGTAGATCTGCCGGGTCTGGACCCGTGCCCTGCGCGGCACGTGCCGCACCGGCCCATCGGCAGTCAGCTTCTCGTTGAAAGTGCCCTGCTCGGCGTCGAAACCCCAGTCGGCCCAGACGGGGTACGCGTCGCGGAGCAGCCAGTTCAGAAGTTGTTCATGCAGCCGGCGTGCCCCGGTTTGCGCAGTGGAGTTGTTCATGTCGGCCTTTTACCATACCGGCACCCGGTAAAAACGCATTGGGGGAGAACAAATGGACATGGGAACGCCACCCCCGGCCGGCGGCCAGGCTTCGGAGCAGGAGTTCAACGCGCCGGACCTGCGGCCTTTCGTGGTTGCGCTGTAGTTCCGCCGCGAGACCGGCGTCATCGCCCACGCCTACCTGGGACTCGCCATTCGCTGGCCTGCGAAGGGCTGGGCCGGCGCACGCACGAGGGCTCGGGCATCATCTGCATGGCCATCTTCGGCGGCGCGGTGATCCCGCCGCTCACCGGCAGGATCGCGGACCTCATGGCCCTGCGCCCCGCCTTGCTGCTGCCGCTGGCCTGCTACGCGGTCATCGCCGGCTTCGGCATTTTCGCGCGACGCCGCTACGCCGCCGGTCTTTGAATCAGTTCGATCTTGTAGCCGTCGGGGTCCTGCACGAAGGCGATCACCGTGGTGCCCCCCTTGACCGGCCCCGCATCGCGCACGACCTTGCCGCCGGCCTCGCGGATCCTGGCGCAGGCTGCCGCGACATCCGTCACGCCCAGGGCAATGTGCCCGAATGCAGTGCCGGGCTCGTAGTCCTCCACGCCGTAGTTGTAGGTCAGTTCGATCTCCGCCCCGCCGTCGGCATTGCCCCGGCCATAACCGACGAAGGCCAGCTTGTACTTCTGCGACGGCACGTCAGTCTCACGCAACAGGTTCATGCCCAGCACACGGGTGTAGAAATCCACCGCGCGCTCAAGGTTACCCACGCGCAGCATGGTATGCAGAACGTTCATCCTCGATCAGCCTCCTCGTTGCCTGTCGCGCGGCCCCGCGCTACTTCCTCGACGCACTGTACCCGAACAGGTGGCGGGTTTTGATCGCATCCGCCACCGCCGCCGGCACCATGACCTCCCAGGCGGGATCCCCGCTGACGATCTTCTGCAGCACGTCAGGAGAATAGATGGTCAGCAGTTCCCGGTCGGCGTCCACCAGGGGCACGATACAGCCGCGGGAGCGCAGGTAGCCATACAGCTGATGCAGCGATTCACCCACGTCCACCTCGTCCGCGCCCACCAGCCGGCCCGTGGCCGTGTCCAGCCACGGGTAGATGAACAGCTTCAGGTCACCCTTGAACAGGCGCCCGAAGCTCTCAAGGATGCCTCCGTCCAGCTTGGTGTAGTTGGATTCGTCGAACAGGATTTTGAGATTGGGCGAACCCATGGCGAGGCCGATGGGCCGGTTGGTGTAGCGCCACAGATAGCGGGCCAGGCGGTAGTACTCGCCGAAGTCCGAAATCATCACGGTGTGTCCCGTGGTGGCCAGAACCTCCGCCCGGCTGAGGAAATCCGCCAGATCGACTTCGCCGTCGGTGTACAGGCTGCTCATGGGAATGTCCATGAGCGCGATGGTCTCCCCGGGTTGCACGTCCGGCGAGACCTTCTCGAACGCGTTCAGAGCTGACCGCAGGACGTCCACGTTCACCTTGGTCACGGGCCTGAAGCGTCCACGCTCGACCAGCACCGGCTTTTTGTGCAGCACCTCCGAAGGCAGCAACGCATGGCCATCGGCGCCGAACATGGCCGCGCCCGACAGCCCCAGCTGCACCAGCCGCAGGGCCATGATGCGGTTGTCCACCTGCTCGAACCCGGGACCTGAGAACTCGATGAGATCGATCTCGATGCGATCCGTGGACAACCCGTCGAGCAGCGACTCCAGCAGCCGCTCCGGCTGGTCCGCAAGGCTGCAGGCGCCGTAGATCAGGTTCACGCCCACGATGCCGAGGGCCTCCTGCTGCTGGGCGTTCTCCCAGTCCTTCATGTTGACGTGGACGATGATCTGGCTGCTGGGCGCGCCGGGACGCGGCTGGAACTTGATGCCCATCCAGCCGTGGCACTCGTTGTTGCCCCTGAAGCTGCGGGCCGAAACGGTGTCAGCGAAGGTGAAAAAAGCCGTGGTGGCACCACGCTGCTCCTGCAGGCGCTCGATGTTTAGCTTCTGCTCGTAGTCCAGCATGGCCTGCAGGCGGTCACGCGCGACATAGCGCTTGCACGAGCCATAGATCGCATCGCTCACCTTCATGTCGTAGGCGGAGATGCTCTTGGAAATGGTGCCGGCGGCGCCACCGGCCTGGAAAAACCAGCGGACCACCTCCTGACCGGCCCCGATTTCGGCAAAAGTGCCGTAATACATCGGGTTCAGGTTGACCTTCAGCGCCTTTTCACGCGCGGTGGCAAGGTGCCCGTCGGAAACAGAATGAATCGGGGTGCTCATGGGGGACCAAGGATACCGCAAGGCCCCAGGTGACATCCCGCGCAGCCTGCAAACCTGGGATCCCGTTCCGCCCCCGGTACCGGCGGAACCGGCAAGCCCGCCGGCGCGTCAAAAGCGGGCGCAGTAAGCGTATATTCGTGCTTTCCGGCCCAGGCCCCGAACCTCAGGAACCTCAATCATGAACGCCCAGCTGCAGTCTGCCCCCGCCGGCGAGTTCCGGCTGCTGATCAATGGCCGTCTCGTGGACGGCGCCTCCACCTTCGACGTCATCAATCCGGCCACCGAGGAACTCGTCGCCCGCTGCCCGCGTGCGGACCTCAACCAGCTGAACCAGGCCGTCGCCGCCGCCAAGGCCGCCTTCCCAGCCTGGTCCGCCACCCCGATCGCCCAGCGCCGTGAAAAACTCCTGCAGTTCGCCGGTGCGCTGGAGGCCCGCCTGGAGGACATCGCCCGCCTGCTCACGCAGGAACAGGGCAAGCCGCTGGCTGCCGCCAAGGGCGAACTGTTCGGCGCCATCTACATCATCCGCACCATCGCCGCGCTTGACCTGCCGGTGAAGGTGCTGCGTGAAGGCGACGGCGCCCGTATCGTGCGCCGTCACGGGCCGCTGGGGGTCATCGCCGCCATCACACCCTGGAACTTCCCCGTCATCCTGCTGGCCACCAAGCTGGCCCCCGCGCTGCTGGCCGGCAACACCATGGTTGCCAAGCCCGCCCCCACCACCCCGCTGACTTCGCTGCGCCTGGGCGAGATCGCAGCCAAGGTCTTCCCTGCCGGGGTATTCAACGTGGTGACCGACGTCAACGACCTCGGCAGCGCGCTCACAGCGCACCCGGACGTGGCCAAGGTGGCCTTCACCGGTTCCACCGCCACCGGCAAGAAGGTCATGGCCAGCGCCGCCGGCACCGTCAAGCGCGTGACCCTGGAGCTGGGCGGCAATGACGCCGCCATCGTGCTCGACGACATGGCCCCGGCGGATGCGGCCGCCAAGCTGTTCGCCGGCGCCATGGCCAACAGCGGCCAGGTCTGCATGGCCATCAAGCGCGCCTACGTGCCCGAGTCCATGTACGACGCTGTGTGCGCGGAACTGGCAAAACTCGCCGACGCCGCGGTGGTGGGCGATGGTCTCGATGAAAAGACCCAGTTCGGCCCGCTGCAGAACGCCCAGCAGTTCAGGAAGGTGCAGGAGTACATCGAGGACGCCCGCGCCCACGGCAGGATCATCGCCGGTGGCACCCCCCACAAGGGCCGCGGCTACTTCATCCGTCCGACCATCGTGCGCGACATCGCCGAGAGCTCGCGGCTGGTGCAGGAGGAACAGTTCGGGCCCGTGCTGCCGGTGCTGAGCTACAAGACCCTCGATGACGCCATTGCGCGCGCCAATGCCTCCGAGTACGGCCTCGCCGGCACGGTATGGTCCAACGACCCCGAGCGCGCCATGGACGTTGCCATGAAGCTCGACACCGGCACGGTGTGGATCAACAAGCACCTGGACCTGCCGGCGGACGTTCCCTTCGGTGGCGCCCGCCAGTCGGGCCTCGGTGCCGAAATGGGACAGGACGGCTTGGAAGAATACACCCAGGCCCACATCGTGAACCAGGCGATTTAGTTCCGGGGGGGCGCCGAGCGTCAGCGCGGTGGTGCGCCGATGATGTGCGTGTCGCTTGGCCCCTCACCCGTGATCAGCAGCACCACGGGTTCATCGTGCGTCTCCGTGTAGTGGGGCGTCGCCGCCGGCTCGGTGTAGTAGCTGCCGGCGGGCAGCGCCTTCAGCGCAGATTCATCGCGTTTCTCGCCATAACCCACGTACAGCGTGCCCGACAGTACGTACACCGCGCGGTCATCACGATGGGTGTGAGGCGGCACCGTGGTATGCGCGGGGATGCTGACCTCGACCGTGTACACCCCGGGTCTGCCGGGGTCCCCGTTCAGCACCACCTGCTTCGGGCCCGGATGCGGCGTCGCTGCCTGTGATGCGGCAAGCTCGGTGATCTCCTGCGGCGTCAGCCGGATCTGCGGTTCCGCGGCCAGCGCCGCACCTGCTGCCAGCACACCAAGCGCTACCAGAGACAACTGCGTTCTTTTCATACACCCCTCGTAAAACATCATTCTTGCCTATGGCGCTGGCTCGATGCGCAGCAGCGCCGCGTCGTCTTCATCAGTGACCACGTACAGCAGCCCGTCGGGCCCCTGCCGCACGTCCCGCATGCGCTGGTGCAGCTCCGTCAGCAGCGTCTCGCGGCGCAGTTCCTCCAGCTTGTCGTTGAGCACCACCCGCTCCAGCCCGCCGGTGCGTGGCACTTCGCCCCGCCGCGCGCTCGTCACGAACAGATTGCCCTTCCAGGCCGGGAAACGATCCCCGGT
>DAIDKA010000185.1 GCA_027451085.1 Gammaproteobacteria bacterium | reverse complement strand
GGTCATTCAGCAGATTCTTGACGAAGAGCGACAGTTCATAACGGCTGAAGGATGCCCCCAGCGCCAGATTGACCACGTGGTAGGCCGGATCGATGTAGGAGGGATTGGGCGCATCAGGCGTGGAAACCTGGAAGCTGCCGTAGGACTTGCCGGTCTGTTCGAAATCACCGCGGATGAACCCCATCAGCGCATCCGTGATGCGGAAGCTGTAGTTGGCCATGGCCGTGGCGGTGTACTCGGGCGTGTAGAGCACCTCCTGGCCGTCCTGCGCCGGGGCGCTCGGCAGGGCGGAGGTGATGTAGGCATGCTCGCCCCCGAGGTTCATGGTCAGCTGCAGACCGGGAATGAAGGTCGGCAGGTAGCGCACCTCCAGCTCGCCGCCGATGGCCTCAGCGTCACCGACATTGGTGTTGAAGCTGCCGCCGCACACCGGAATGATGACGTTCTCCTGCAGGTTATTCCAGCGGATGTAGTAGACATCGGCATTGACCGACAGCGTGCGGTTCAAGGTCAGTGTCTTGGCGCCGAGCTCGTAGCTCCACAGCTCATCCGGCTGGTACGAGCTTGGAAGGATGCCGTCGGAATAACCCAGCTGCTTGGCGCCCATCTCGCATAGCGTGTTGTAGTTGGGCGTGGTGGCCCCGCCGAGGCGGAAGCCCTTGCCCGCAGAGGCATAGATGCTCGTATCCGGCGTGGCATCGAAGGTCACGGTGGCCTTGGGCGTGTTGGCCGTGAATTTCGTCGACTGGACGTAGGGTGTGCCGTAGTTGCCGTCCGGCGCGACACCGGCGTTGCCGAAGTCATAGTAGCCGGCGCCGACCTCGGTGAACTTTTCCGTGGCCTGCACATAGCGCTCGCCGAGACCCACGTGCAGGCGGGGCGTCAGGTCGATGTCGACCTGGCCGAAGGCGGCGTACTGCTGCACATCGTTGTGGTCGTGGATGACCCAGATGAGGTCGTTGGCCCAGAAGTCCGGATTATAGCTGGCCGTGCCCACGGTCGGATTGAGCACCGGATCATCCTCGATCGAGTAGCCGTAGATCTGCTGGAAGGCTGCACCGTAGCCGGGAGCCGTCTCATAGTCGTAGTGCGACCACTCCTGGTCTGTGAGAAAGACACCGCTGACCCAGTTCACGCGGTTGTCGGCGGCCGCTCCGGACAGCCTGAGCTCCTGTGACCAGGTGTTGAAGTGGTCGTTGAACAGCACCACCGAGGGGATGTTCCCCAGGATTTGATCGTTCTGGGCTATGTGACTGGCGTAAGGCTCCACACCCGACTCGCCCAGAGGATCGAGTGTGTACTGCGAGATCGGCGTGGTGTTGAGCTCCGTGCCGTCCCCCCAGCGGGTCACGCTGCGACGCACGTAGCTGGTGACGCTGGTGAGACTCGCGAAGCCGAGGTTCTTCTGCACGGAGAGACTCGAGACATAGAGCGCATCAGAATCCGCCGAGCGCACCTGGTTGTACTCGTTGTACAGGCCCAGCGCCGGTACGAACGCGTTGGTGTCGGAAAGGTCATAGCGCTGGTAGAGGAAGGCCGGCGTGACCGTGAAGCCGTCCGAGATCGTCCACAGTCCCTTGACGTTGAGGGCGACCTCCTGGTCGGAGTTGACCCCGCTCTGCACCAGAGCGCCAGGGGTCGCGGTGCCGTTGGCGAGCGCACCGTCGAGCGCGTAGTGGTTGATGTAGCCGCTGTCCGAGCCGAGCTTGGCGGAGATGCGCAACGCGAACTTGTCCTCCACCACCGGCAGGTTAAGCACGCCGTTGGTGTCGTAGTTGAAACCGCCGTGGACCGTGCCGCCCAGATCCTGGTTGAACGAGCCGCTGAACTGGTGGGAGTCAGGCTGCGCGGTGATGAACCGCACGGTGCCACCCTCGGAACTGGCGCCATACAAAGTGCCCTGCGGCCCGCGCAGCACCTCGATGCGGTCGAGGTCCACCAGCATGGGCTCCGGGCTGCCCTCGTACCCGGTGATGGTGATGATGGGCACGTCGTCGATGTAGGTGCCCACGGTCGGATTGCCCGCGGCGGAACTCACGCCGCGGATGGTGAGCACGTCCTGCCCGGGCCCATTGGCGCCGCCGACGCTCGCGTGCGTGAAAGACAGGCCCGGCGTCAGACGCGTCACGTCCTCCATGCTCTGCACATGCATGTCCTCCAGCGTGCTGGCGTCGATCACGCCGACGCTGACAGGCACGTTCTTGTCATCCTGGGTGCGTTTCTCCGCGGTGACGATGACTTCGGGCAACTGCGCCTCGCCGGATGTATCAGCGGTCGTATCAGCCCTGGAACCCGCGGGAGTCAGCCCTGCGGCAATCAGGGCGGCAATGAAACCGCCGGCGAAGCGGGTGTGGTATGGGCGGCTGTTTGCGCTGACTGACATGCGATGCACTCCAAGATGAGTAAAGCCGTAAGCGCGGGACCCCTCCCACCCGAGCTCTTGCGGATCCCTCCCAAGCAGCTTCCGTGCCAGCGCGCGCGGACACGACCGCGACGGCAACCTCACGGCGCCTTCAGCGATCGGCCGCAGGCCGCGCAGCATCGGCAAAAGCCGGAGTTTTCAGTGGACAGCGCACCTGCCACCGCGGCCGCCACCGGCCGCCTGGTTGCAGCCGCCGACCGCGCCGGAATCAGACCGCACAGCCGCGGCCCTGCCGTCACGTGGTGCGAACGGACTTCTCGTGCACCTTCTGTGCACAATGTGATATCTGATTGTTAACAATCTTGGGATCAATCCGACCCCACCCGCCTCGATGGCGCCGCCGGTGTACACTGTTGGGGCGCCACCCGGGGATGACGCATTTCAACGGTTGAAGACCATGCAAAAGAACAGAAGTCGGGGACGGGAACCGGACACAGCGCAGTGCAGCGGGATGGACGAAGCCTTGATCTACCAGGAGATACACTCGGCCATCGCTGGACGGCGGCTGCAGCCGGGGGTGCGCCTGGTCGAGGACCAGCTGGCGGAGACTTTCGGCGTCAACCGCATGCGGATCCGTTCGGTGCTGAGAACCCTGGCGCACGACAAGGTGGTGACCCTGCATCGCAACCGGGGCGCGGTGGTCGCGCATCCCACGGTGCGCGAAGCGAAGGAGGTCTTCGCGGCACGGCGCCTGATCGAGGTGGCCCTGGCACCGGAGATCGTCCGGGTGGCCGATGATGAGTCCCTCGCCCGCCTGCGGGCGCACGTGCGCGAGGAGCGCCGTTGCGAGAGCAGCAATGACCGGGCGCGCGAGCTGCATGCCTCGCACGGATTCCACACGCTGCTCGCGGAGCTCGTCGGCAACCGCGTGATCATCGCGTTTCTGCGGGAACTCATGACGCGTTCCTCGCTGATCACCGCGGCCTACGAACGGCCGGACGTCAGCTCCTGTTCGCACAAGGCACACGGGGAACTGATCCGGTTCATCGCGAAGCGCGACTCGGCGGGACTGGCGGGGGCCATGCTGCAACACCTGCAGCAGATAGAGAGCGACCTGATCCTGGTCGAGCGCGCCGAGGTCGTCACCGACCTGCGCAGCATCTTCGCCCGGCGCTAACCCCCGAGCCCCTCTTCCCGGACCTGTGAGCCTTGAGTGTCCGCATCGCCGATGCGGGCGCGCCAGGCTGGACTGGACAGCAGGTAGGTCACCGCGCTCACCCCGGCGCCGACCAGCCAGCCCACGTCCACTCCGCCCAGGCGGACAGCCGCGGCGCCGGTGTAGATGCCCGGTACAACGAAAAACGGCACGCTGGCCGCGAACCCGACCGCATAGGCTGCGAGCCCGCGCAGGCCCCAGGCCCCGTATATGCCGTCCGGCCGGAACAGGTCAGGGATTGAGTACCGCCCCTGCCGCAGCACGAAGTAGTCGATCAGATTCACCGCGGTCCAGGGCATGAGGAAATAGAGCATCAGCACCAGCATGCCGTTGACGTAGGCGATGGCATTGCCGCCAAAGCCCACCGACACGCAAATCCACAGCAGCATGAGCACGGCAATGACGATGATGCGCAGGCGCCGGGTCGGACGCTGCGGGCGCAGGCAGTCTGCGGCGGTCACGAAGGTGAGCATGCCGCTGTAGGCGTTCATGCCTACCGTGGCCGCCAGCGCCGCGATGGAGTTGGCGACCAGCAGCGTGCCGAGATAGGGCGCAACCTGGTTGCCGGCGCGATCCAGGACCAGCAGGGCGTCATCACTGCCCAGCCGGGTCGCGAGCCAGCCGCCGAGTATGATCAGCCATATCGCTGACAGCGCCGATCCCGCAAAGACATTGCCGATGATCAGGCGGCGCGGCGTGTCACGCGGTAGGTAGCGCGAATAGTCAGACACATAGGGAGCCGCGGTGACATTGAAGCTGGCCGCCGATGCGAGCTGCGTTAGAAAGGCCGCCCAGGTGAAGTGGCCGGCCACAGGTGCAGCGCCCGCCACGCGGCCGGACAGGATTGCCAGCGTCAGCAGCGTGAACAGCGGCAAACCCACCCAGAACAGCAGCTTGAAAACGCGGTGCAGCCAGTCGTAGCCCCAGACGGCGAGCACGGCGGCGGCCAGCGACAGCGCGGCGGCCACCGCGGGACGGTTGAGCCCCCACAATGCGTGGGCGCCCGAGGACACCAGGACCGTGGAGACCACGTTGTAGCCCATCAGGCTGACCAGCGTGCCGATGAGGGGCACCATCACCCCCCGGTAGCCGAACTGGGCGCGCGACTGGATCATCTGCGGCAGCCCCATCTCCGGCCCCTGGGAGGCATGGAATGCCTGGAACGCCGTGCCCAGCACGATGCCCAGCGCTCCGGCCGCCACGGTCGCGCCCAGCGTCAGCCCCAGGCTCGGGCCCACGAAGCCGATGGCAATGGCGAAGAAATGAAAGTTGCTGAGGAACCAGAAGGGCCCCTGGTCCCAGACGCGGCCGTGACGCTCGTCTTCGGGCACGAAGTCGATCGAGTGGGATTCGATGCCGTCGATGGCGGGCGGTGAGGCGTTGGTATTCACGCCTTCATGGTGCCAGCAACGCTGGCGGGCGTGCCTGCCCACATAACGTAAAATTCTTCACGCAAGCGGGCTTGCCTTGCTCAAGCCGACGGGGGTAAGGGGCCACACCACCGGCATTCAACAATATCCCAAGACCCTTAAGTGATCTTAACGCGCACGTCCATTGCCGCGACAACAATTCGTCAACGTTTGCAGCATCCCCACGTTCTGATCCGCACGGACTCTCAAGGGAGCCGTGCAGACACGGTCAACAACGATTGCAAGAGGATTCCATGAAATTCAAATCAGTCTCCCTGATTGCGGCGGGCACGCTGTGCACCATCCTGGGCAGCGGCATGGCCACCGCACAGGATGTCCCCAACCATCCCCGCGTGAATGAAGTCAATCAGCGGTTGGACAATCAACAGGCACGCATCAACCAGGGCCTCGCGAATGGCACGATGTCGGCCAAGCAGGCCGCGCACGATGAAGCGCACGACGCCAACATCGCCAAGCGTGAGAGCGCCGATGAGGCGCGGCAGGGCGGTCACCTGACCAAGGCGCAGCAGCGCCGGCTCAACAAGTCCCTGAACAGGAACAGCCGGCACATCTACAAGCAGAAACACTAGGCGGGGATGCCGCGGGCCGGCCTTGCCAAACCGGCCCGGCCCGCGGCCACACCGATCGCCCGGCGCCGGTCGGGCCGCTTCACCCGGCTCAAACGACGCTGAGCTTGACGTCCACGTTGTTGCAGGTGGCGTTGGAGTACGGGCAGATCTGATGCGCCTTGGCGAGGAGTTCCTCGGCCTGCGCGCGGGCGAGCCCCGGAACCGCCACCGCCAGGGCAATTTCCAGGCCGAAACCGCCCTCGGAGCGAGGACCGATGCCCACGGTGGCAGTCACCGTGGCATCGGCGGGAACCTTCGGGCCGCCCTGGGAGGCGACGAACTTCATGGCGCTGAGAAAACAGGCGGCATAGCCGGTGGCGAACAGCTGCTCGGGATTGGCGCCGGCGCCACCCGGGCCGCCCAGCTCCTTGGGAATGGTGAGCTTCACGTCGACGGAGCCGTCCAGCGTCGCCGAGTGGCCATCGCGGCCGCCGGTGGCGCGGGCCGAGGTGCGGTAGAGAACGTTCACGGACATGGGGCGCTCCTTTGACTCATACGTCTGATGCAGGGGTCATGGCCGGCTTTCCGGCCACTGGCGCGGGACTGCCACGCCTATCGTAACTCCTGCCCGCAACGAAGGCTGCCGTTTGCAAGGCCTGGACAACCCGGGGTTTGCCGGGCCCGCGCCAAAGGTGTAGCGTTTCGCCGCCACCGTTGCAGGAGACTCGTATGAACGCCCGCCACCCGGATCCGCTGCGTCGTGCGCTGCTGCAGACCCTCGGCCTGTCGGCCGCGCTCGCCGCGCTTCCGTTCGTGACCCGCGTGGCCGGCGCCGCAGGTCGACCCGAGAGGATCGGTGTCATCGGCTCCGGCAGGGTGGGCAGCGCGCTCGGTGGCGTCTGGGCTGCCGCCGGACACGAGGTCATGTTCGCCTCCGAGAGCCTCGACCACGACAGGCAGCTGGCCGCCCGGGTCGGCGCCCATGCCCGGGCCGGCACCCCGGCCGAAGCCGCGGCCTTCGGCGACGTCCTGATCTTCGCCGTGCCTTACCGCGCCATGCCCGGACTCGGCCAGTCCCTGGGCGGAGCGCTCAAGGACAAGATCGTGATCGACGCCAGCAATCCCTTTGCCAACCGGGATGGCGCCATTGCGGACCAGGCGAATGCCGCCGGGGGCGCCGGACTGATGACCGCAAAACTGCTGCCAGGCGCGCACGTCGTTCGCGCCTTCAATGCCGTGCCCGCCGCGCAGATGGCGCAGGAACACGAAACCCCGGGCAAGGTGGGCATGCCCATTGCGGCCGACGACCGTCATGCCATCGAAATCGCCTCCCGGCTGATCCGCGAAATCGGCTACGAACCCGTGCTGATCGGGGGTCTTTCGATGGGCCGGTTCCTGGTTCCCGGATCGCCGCTTGCCGGCGATCACACGCCCGAACAAATCCACAGCATTGCGGCGACATTGAAGCCCTGAACAGCTCCGTGCAGGCCGGACCAGCCCCGACAACAACCGACAATCAGCACCCGAGGACAGACGTGAACAAGTATCTGCTGCTATGTGCTCTTGCCGTGGCCACCCAGGCCCATGCCGCACAACCCGACTACCGCGCCATCCACATGGAGATCGATGTCAACAAGCCCGCGGCCGAAGTCTGGGCCAAGGTAGGCGACTACTGCAGCATCAGCCAGTGGTTGAACGTCGACTGCAAGATCACCTCCGGCGATGGCGACGTCGGCACGGTACGAGCCCTGGCTGGTGGCCGGGTATCGGAAATCCTGGTGGGCAAGACGGAGCTTTCCTACGGCTATACGCAGCCGGTGAAGGATGGCCAGTTCTATGACCTCTACCATGGCTTCCTGGAAGCCCGGCCCGTGACCCGCAAAACCTCCAGACTCCTTTACACACTGATGATGGACGAATCGGACAAGCCGGACGAAGCTGCGAAGCAGGCGGATCTGGCCCGCCGCCGGACCCTGTTCGAGGCCGCGCTGAAAAAAATGAAGGCGATGGCCGAGGGAACCGACAAATGAAGGGCCTGATGCTGCTCATCGGGGCGGTACTGGCCGCTGCCGGCATGTTCGTGCTGCTCCACGGCGCCAGTTACACGCAGGACAGAAGCGTGGTGAAGATCGCAGGTTTCGAAGCCAAGGTGTCTGAGCACCACGCGATCCCGCCCTGGGCGGGTGGCATTGCGCTGGCCGCCGGGGCAGTGCTGATCGTAGTGGGACTGGCGAAGAAGCGCTGAGGCGGAATAGCCTTCGCGGCGCAGCCGCTTCGCATCCGGTCAAGGCCCGTTCGCCGGCAACGTTGCCACCACCCGCGCGGCGGGCTATACCGCTGGCTTGCGATTGCAGCGGCAGCAGGAGGCTCCGTGGCCAACAGGTTCGATCTTTCGGGACGGCGGGTCCTCATCACCGGCGCGGGCCGGGGGCTGGGTTCGGCCTTCGTGGCAGGCGCACTTGCGGCAGGCGCGGAAGTTGCCGCCCTGGACATCGATGCCGCGGCACTCGCGGCGCTGAAACAACGGCTGCCCGCGGTCCACACCGCAGTGGTGGATGTCTCGGATCGGCACGCGTTCCTGGCGGCGGCAGCGGCCTTCGGCCGGCTGGACTGCGTCATCAACAACGCCATGCTGATCCGCTACGACGTCATCGAGGCCGTCGACGACGCCATCATCGACCGCATGCTGGCCATCGGCATCAAGGGCTCGATCTGGGGCGCGCAGGCGCTGCTGGCGCAGCGTGATGCGCACCGGCCGGCCGCCATCCTGAACCTGGCATCGCCCACCGGCGAACGCGGCTTCGCCGGCACGGCAGTCTACAGCGCGGTGAAGGCGGCCATCGGCTCCCTGACCCGCACACTGGCGGCAGAACTCGGCCCCAGGGGAATCCGCGTAAACGCACTGGCTCCCGCGTCGATACCCACTCCAGGCGCCACCGCGATCACCCCGCGCGAGGAATACGAGCGCCGGTCGGTGCGGTTTCCGCTGCGGCGGATCGGGCACGAGGACGACGCGACTTCGGCCGCGCTGTTCCTGCTGTCCGACGCCGCCTCGTTCATCAGCGGCGAAATCCTGCACGTGGATGGCGGCTTCTCGGCCTCGGCATGACCCCCCCACCACCCGCCTACGAAATCCTCGCGGTCCGCTACGGGCACCTGGAGCGCACCTCCACCCATAACTTCATCGGTGGAGACGACCACGCCGGCCCCATGCCGCTGGACTACTTTGTCTGGCTGGTCAGAGGCCACGGCCGGCTGCTGCTGGTCGATACGGGCTTCGACGCCGATGCGGCCCGCCGGCGCGGACGGCAGATGACCCGTCCCGTCGCCGAAGGACTCAAGGCTGCCGGCGTTGCCGCAGAGGCCATCGAGGACATCGTCGTCACCCACATGCACTTCGACCACGCCGGCAACATTCCGTTATTTCCGCGCGCGCGCTTCCATGTGCAGGACGCGGAAATGACCTACTGCACCGGCCGGGCCATGACCCACCCGCACCTGCGGACGGCGTTCGAGGGTCGTGACGTCGCCGGCATGGTGCAATCGCTGTACGAAGGACGCGTGGTGTTCCACGCAGGCGACGAGGAACTGCTGCCGGGCATCAGCCTGCACCGCCTGGCGGGACACACCCCGGGGCTGCAGGCCGTGCGCGTGAACACAGCGCGAGGAGCGGTGGTGCTGGCCTCGGATGCGGCCCATTTCTGGGCCAACCTGACACGCGGGGTGCCCTTTCCGATCCTGGTGGACCTGGCGCAGTACCTGGAGTCGCACCAGCGCCTGCGGCAGCTTGCGCCATCGATCGATCACATCATTCCAGGCCACGACCCGGCGGTGCTGGCGCGCTTTCCGGCAGAACCTGGAACCATCGATATGGCGCGCCTGGACCTGCCTCCCAGGATGGAGCGGACATCATGAGTATATTGGGCTTCGTAGGCCTGGGCCGCATGGGCGGCGCCATGGCGGCGCGCCTCGCGGCGCGGGGGCACGAAATCGTGGCCTTCGATCCTGCGCCGGCCGCCCGTGAGGCCGCCAGGGGCTGGGGCGCACGCCTCGTTGGCAGCCCACGCGCGGTCGCGGACGAGGCCGCCGTGGTATTCCTGAGCCTGCCGCATCCACAGGTGGTGCTCGACACGGTCGTGGGCGCCAACGCGCTGCGGCAGGGACAGGCGCTTGAACTGTGCGTCGATCTGTCCACCTCGGGGCCGCAGGTGGCGCAACAACTGGCCGCGGGCCTTGCCCTGCACGGCGTGGACTCGATCGAGGCGCCGGTGTCCGGCGGCATCAAAGGGGCGCGCGAGGGCACGCTGGCGCTGATGGCGGCCGGCCCGGAAGCAGCATTCGAGCGCGCCCGGGAATTCCTCGAAATCTTCGGCAAGCCGTTCTACATGGGCACGGCCCCGGGCGCCGGCCAGACCATGAAACTGGTCAACAACCTGCTCGGCGCCTGCGCCATCGCCATCACCTCCGAGGGCATGGCGCTCGGCATCAAGGCGGGCCTCGACCCCAAGCGCATGATAGACGTCCTGAACGTTTCCAGCGGCCGCTCCAGCGCCACCTTGGACAAGTGGCCACGCTCGGTGCTGCCGCGCACGTTCGACTTCGGCTTCGCCGCCGGCCTGTGCCTGAAAGACATCAGACTATGTCTTGATTCCGCCCGGGACCTCAAAGTACCTGTGCCGGTCGCAGATGCAGTCGGTGCCCTGCTGGAGCGCACCGTGGCGACCTTGGGGCAGGACGCCGACTTCACCGCCATGGCCAGGATCGTCGAGGCTGATGCTGGCCTTGATCCCGATCGGCCCGCCTGACGCTCAAGAACACCCGGGCACTCGCCCGTTCAACTCTGCATAAAGGAACGCGCACATGGCAAGCGACCTGTACGAAAAAGGCCTGAAGGTCCGCACCGAGGTCCTGGGCGAGGCCTACGTGAAAAAAGCTCTCGCCGGCGTGGACGAGTTCAACCGCCCGCTGCAGGAACTGGTCACCGAGTACTGCTGGGGCGCTGTCTGGGGCCGCCCGGAACTGTCCCGCGCCGAGCGCAGCATGATCAACCTGGCCATGATCAGCGTGCTGAACCGACCGCACGAGCTCAAAGCCCATATCCGGGGGGCGATCACCAACGGCGTGCCACGCGAGAAAATCCGCGAGGTGCTGCTGCAGGTCGCCATCTACGGCGGCGTGCCAGCGGCAGTGGACAGCTTCCGCATCGCCCGCGAGACCCTGGCCGAGATCGACGCCGGAACCTAGCGGGCGGCATTGCGGCCCGGCACCGGGCCGGCATAGACTCGAGAACCACATCGGCGGCGAGCCCGGTAAAAACCACGCTTTTTACCGGGCGTGCAGAAAGCGTCGCAGACGACTTTCTGCCGAGGACCAAGGAGGTTGCCTTTGCAACGGCTCGAGATCTACTCGACAGCGGGCTGCGCCCAGGCGCAGGGCCGGCTGGCCTACTGGAACCGGGTCGCCTCCTCGGCGCTTGGCCCTATTGCCATCGACGCCGCCGCAGGCGACTTCGAGGCGACGCTCAAGCGCATCCGCCTGCGCGACCTTGAGATCATCGCGCCCACCTCCCCGCCCGCAACCATCCGCACTGGCACCGCTGGCAGGTCCACCGGCATGCTGAACCTGCAGTTGCAGCACCGGGGCAGCAGTTCGACGCGCGTCGGCAGCCGTATAGCCACGCTTGCAGCCGGGGACTTCATGCTGTTCGACCCGACCGAGGTCTCGCTGCAGCACTTCGACGAAGCCACCGCGGCCATCATCGTGCGCCTGCCGATCGCCGGCGCGGAGGCCCGCGCACCCGGCCTGCGTGACATGCTGGGCATCCCGGTGAGCGGTGCGAGCGGCGCCGGTGCGGTGCTGTCGCAGTTCGTACGCACCACGTGGACGCAGTTGGAGCATGGTGAGAACCTCGGCTGGGCCGACTCCCTGTGCGATGTCATCTGGCCGCTGGTGGACATGGCCTACGCCAGTGCGCGCAGGTCCCCGGCCGCATTGGGCAGGGCGGAGAAACTCCGGCACGACATCCTGGAATTCGCCGACCGGCACTACCTCGACAACGACCTCACTGCAGCGCGCGTTGCCGGGGTGCTCAAGGTCAGCGCACGCTATGTGCAGATGACCTTCGCGCGCCTGGGTACGACGCCCTCGGCCTATGTCCGCTCCCGGCGGCTGGAGCATGCCGCCCGGCTGCTGGCTGATCCGCGCTGCGGTGCGCAGGTTACAGGCATCGCGCTCGATTGCGGCTTCGGCGACCTTTCCACGTTCTGCCGGCTGTTCCGCACCCGCTACGGCGTGTCCCCGACGCAATACCGCGCAGGACGACGCGGTTCCTGAGGCCGGCGCCCGGGGCTTCGCCGGCTGAACGGCCCGCTTCGCGCCCCGTCAAGACGCAGCGCCATCCCGTGCCTACAGTCCGGGCAGTTACAGAGACCTTGAAGGAATGGAGTACGCGCCGTGACAGCCCATCCCGGATTCGATGCAGAACGCCTTTCCCACCTGACAGCGGCGGTCGAACGCGACATCGCCGGCGGACTGTACTTCGGCGGCTGCATTGCCGTGCGGCGCGGCGGACAGCCCGCCTACTTCAAGACCTTCGGCCGCAGCGGCCCGACGCGCGACCTGCCGGTTCAGGACAACTCGGTGTTCAGCCTGTTCTCGGTCACCAAGGCGTTCACCAACATCCTGCTGTTCCAGGCCATCGAGAAGGGCTACATCAGCCTCACCACGCCGGTGGGCAAGGTGATCCCGGAATTCAGCGGCGGCCTGCGCGACCGGATCAGCTTCTTTCACCTGCTCACCCACAGCGCGGGCCTGCCCAGCATGTTCGAGGCGCGTCCTGGCATGTACATCGACCGGATGGACGAGGTGATCGCCGCCATCCTGGAGGTCTCGCTGCCCGTCGAACCGCCGGGTGAACGCGTGGGTTATGCGCCGCTGTTCAATCACGCGCTCATGGGCGAGGCCGTGCGCCGCCTCGACCCCAGGCGGCGCAGCTACCGCGATATCATGCGCGAGGACCTGTTCGAACCACTGGGGATGAACGACACCAGCATGGGCGTGCGCCGGGACCTCAAGAGCCGGCACCTGGTGCCGGAGTTCCGTGGTAATTATCCCATCAAGCACCTGGGGCACAGCAATCTCGGGGACAACGGCGCCTTCGAGGAAGAAAACGCGGAAATGCCCTGGGTGGGCTGTGTCTCCACCGTCAACGACATGATGCGTTTCACCGAGATGCTGCGCCGCGGCGGTGAACTGGACGGCAGGCGCATCGTCGGCAAGGCGCTGATCGACGCGGCACGCACCATCTGGACCGGGGACAAGCCGAACGAGTTCTACGCCAGCGGCATCCGCGCCGCAGGCGGCGTGGCGCCGCCGGCGAACCTGGGACTGGGGTTCTCCATCCGTGGCCCGCAGATGGGCGTATCGATGTTCGGCGCGCTGGCCTCACCTGGCGCCTTCGGCGCCCACGGCGCCGGCACCACCCTGATCTGGGCCGACCCGGAGCGCGACATCAGTTTCGTGGGCCTGATGACGGGCCTGATGAAGACCATCGACAACGTCTGGCGCTGGCAGCGCCTGTGCGACATCGTGAACGCCGCCGCGCTGTAGCGCCCACGACAGCCATGAGCGGCGCAACCTTCGACTACGTGATCGTCGGTGCCGGCACTGCCGGCTGCCTGCTCGCGGCCAGGCTTGCGGAAGATCCCGCGGTACGCGTGGCGCTGATCGAGGCCGGCGGCAACGAGCACCACCCGTTCATCTCCACCCCGGCACTCGTGGGCGCGGCCATCGCCTCCAGGCGCTTCAACTGGCACTTCAACACCGTGCCCCAGCCCCATCTCAAGGACCGTCGGATCCCGCAGCCGCGCGGCCGGGTCGTGGGTGGTTCGGGGTCCATCAACGGCATGGTCTACCATCGCGGCCATCCGCGCGACTACGACGGCTGGTCTGCAGCAGGCGCCGCCGGCTGGGACTACGCGCACGTACTGCCCTACTTCCTGCGCTCGGAGCACAACGAGGATTTTCCGGACTCGGCGTATCACGGCCGCAGCGGACCGCTCAACGTGCGCCGGCCGCGACCGCCGAACCGGCTCAACCACGCCTTCATCGCCGCCGCCCGGTCCCTGGGGTTTCCCCAGGAAACGGACTTCACCGGGCCCGACCCGCACGGCGTGGGCTTTCGCCAGGGCCTGATCCGCGGCGGACGACGCGAATCCACCGCACGCGCCTGTCTGCGGCCGGCGCTGAAGCGCCCCAACCTCGCACTGCTCACCGAGGCCCTGACCCTGAAGGTCCTGGTCTGCGAGGGTCGTGCAACCGGGGTGCTCTATGCGCGCGAGGGTCGCTCCGAGGAGATCCACGCGCAGCGCGAGGTCATCCTGTGCGCCGGCGCGGTGCAGACGCCGCAGCTCCTGATGCTCTCCGGTATCGGTCCGCGGGACGAACTGGACCAGGCCGGCATCACGCCGGTGTTCGTGCATGAGGGTGTCGGCCGCAACCTGCACGACCATCTGGCCTGCCCCGTGCTGATGACGACGCGCGACTCAACCTCCTACGGCATCTCCCTCAAGGTCCTGCCGCGCGATATCCTGCACGCCGCACAGTACCTCATCACGCGCACCGGCCCGCTGGCCGGCAATGTCTTCGAGTCCGTGGGCTTTCTGAAGACACTGCCCGGCCTGGACCGGCCGGACGTGCAGTTCGTGTTCCAGCCGGCTGCGCGCCCGAAACCCAGGTTCCCGCTGCCGGTGGGGCATGGCTATGCCATCAGTCCGGTGAACCTCTATCCGCACAGCCGCGGCCGCATCCGTCTCGACGGACCGGACCCGCATCAGGCGCCGCTGATCGACCCGGCCCTGCTGTCCCAGCCTGAAGACATCCTGCCGCTGCGGCGCTCCATCCGGCTGGCACGGCGCATCCTTGCGGCCCCGGACTTCGCCCGGTACCGCGCCACTGAACTCGCCCCCGGCAAGGCGATCGAAACCGACGCGGGCATCGACGACTTCATCCGCGGCAATGCCTACACAGTGCACCACCAGGTCGGAACCTGCCGCATGGGCTGCGACGCCGATGCCGTGGTGGACCCGGAACTGAAGTTCCGCGGCATAGAGGCGCTGCGGGTCGTGGACGCATCCGTCATGCCATCGATCATTGGTGGCAACACCAATGCCGTGGTGGTGATGATTGCGGAAAAAGCCTCGGACCTGATCCGCGGGCGCGCGCCCTTAGAGCCGCTGCGCCCCGCACCTTAGAAACGGAGGATTCATGGCGGTCGAACACCTGCGGACCTGGAAGGTCGGAGAGATCGAGGTGACCCGCATCGTCGAGGTGTGGAAGTGGGAGGACGACATCTGGATGGCGCTGCACGAGGCCAGACCCGACATCGTCGCCACCCAGCCCTGGCTGATACCGGATCACTGCACCCCCGAGGGGCGCATGTTCATCAACTTCCAGGCCTTCGTGCTCAAGATCGGCGCGCGGCGCATCATGATCGACACCTGCATCGGCGCCGACCGCGATCGCGAATTCCCGGTCTTCACCCACATGCGCACCACGTTCCTTGCGGATCTGGCCTCGCTCGGCATCAGGCCCGCTGACATCGACACCGTGCTGTGCACCCACCTGCACTTCGACCACGTGGGCTGGAACACTCACCTGGTCGATGGCCGCTGGGTGCCGACCTTCCCCAACGCGCGCTACCTGCTCAGCAGGCAGGAGTACGATCACTGGCTGATGCTGCGCGACACCGGCGGCTATCACGCGATCAATCACCTGGCCGACTCGATCGATCCCGTGGTCGAGGCCGGACTGGTGGACTTCATCACCCCCGACCACCGCATCTGCGATGAAATCCGGCTGCTGCCCACACCGGGGCACACGCCGCATCACGTCAGCGTGCATCTGTCCTCGGCAGGCCAGGAGGCCGTGATCACCGGAGACATGATGCATCACCCCATCCAGATCGCCCTGCCGGAGCATCCGGCAACCTTCGACATGGACAAGCCGAAGGGCGCTGCGACACGAACCGGGTTCGTCAGACGCTTCCGCGGCACCCCGACGCTCATCATCGGCAGTCACTTTGCGGACCCCGGCGCCGGCTACATCGTGCCCAACGGCGCGGGCTGGAGACTCCAGGAACCCGGAAAACCGTAACGCCCCAGGTGGCAAAGCGAGACAGCGTGGCCAAAGCGATCCCGGACTATCCTGTCGACATCTTCTCGCGCGAGTCGGTGCGCGACGCACGCGCCGTGGACGACGTCCTGCGCGAATTCGCGCCCGTGGTCCGCCTGGCCGATGGCAACGTCATGATCACCCGCCATGCGGACGTGCTGGCGGGCCTGCGGGACTGGCAGACGTTCTCCTCCCGGTCCCGGCCCTGGCACGACCCCGCATCGGTGCGCCCGGAAATCCTGCTCACCGATGATCCACCACGCCATGACCAGGTGCGCGCGGTCATCGCCAGGGTGCTGTCGGTGCAGTTCCTGGCGAAACTCAAGGATTCCTTCGAGCGCGACGCAGCGGCGCTGGTGGACGAGCTGCTGGCCCGCGGCGGCGCGACCATCGACGCCGTGGACGACATCACGCGGCGCTTTGTCAACAAGGTGTTCCCGGACGCCGTGGGCGTGCGCAAGGAAGGCCGCGAACACATGTACGCCTTCGGCAACATGGTCTGGGCCACCATGGGACCGCAGAACGAACTGTTCCACGACGCCATGGTCGATCTCGATCCGGTGCTGGCCTGGATCGAGCAGTGCTGTGACCGCGACCGGCTTAGCTCCGGCGGCATCGGCCTTGCGCTGTACGAGATCGCCGATACCGGCGCCATCACCCAGGCAGAAGCAAAACTGTTGCTGCAGATCGTGCTGTCCGCGGGCGCGGACACCACCATCCTGACCATGGCGAACGCCATCCGCGCGTTTTCACAGTTCCCGGACGAGTACCGCAAGCTGCGGGGGGATCCCTCGCTGCTGCGCGCCGCG
>DAIDKA010000184.1 GCA_027451085.1 Gammaproteobacteria bacterium | reverse complement strand
CAGCTTCTGCGGCAGCCCGTCGGGGTCCTGGTAGGCCGTGTAAAGGATGTTCCAGCCATCCTGGGCCAGCTGCGACAGCCGGGAACCCTGCGGGGTCTCCATCGCCGGCAGCGCCGGATCGGGCACACCCTGGACCCAGTAACGCAGGTGTGCCAGCGGCAGATCGAACCCCAGGCGGTCACTGAGTTCTGCGTGCGCGGCATTACTGTCCAGCTTCTGGCCCGACGCATTGATCAGCTCGAACTGCGCGCCGTCGCTGCGGACATGCATGCCACCTACCCCGAGCGGGCCTTCCAGATCCAAAGTGCAGGCTGTCCCCTGCTGCAACCAGCGCAGGTGGCCGCTGAAGCCCTCGGAGCCCGCGGCCACTCCGACCTTGCCCTGCAACCCGAAATTTGTGCGCGCCTGCAGCACGGCGCGACGCGCCGGCCAGTCCAGGCCGGCCAGAGACGCCGTGGCCGCGGCAGGCAAGGGCGTAGGCAGCGTACGGCAGCCGGCCAGCAGCGCCAGCAGCGCCAGGACTGCAACGCGCACCGGCCCGGCCTCAAGGCAGACGCCCCTGCGCCATCCCGCATCGGGCATCACTGCGCCTGGGCTTTCTTGTCCTGGGACAGACGCTTGATGGTGCTGTCGAGCAGCGGCGAATCCGGATGACGCGCCTTGGCCTCGTTCCACACCTTCAGCGCCTCGGGGCGCGAACCCGACAGCCATAACGCCTCACCCAGGTGGGCCGCGATGTCAGCGTCCTGTCCCACCGCGTAAGCCTTCTGCAGAATGCCGGCGGCCTCGCGCGGCTCCCCACGCCGCAGCCGCACCCATCCCAGGCTGTCCAGCGCCGCCGGGCTGTCGGGCATCACCACCAGCGCCTTGCGGATCAGTTCCTCGGCACGCGCCAGTTGCTGGTTGTGGTCGGCCAGGGTGTAGCCCAGCGCGTTCTGTACCGTCGGGTCCGCGGGACGCTGGACCAGCAGTTGCTCGAAAGCCTGCAGCGATTGCCTGGTGTGACCGGCCCGCTCCAGCATCGTGGCCAGGTCGTATTCCAGGGTGGGGTGCTGCGGGTAGCTCTGCAGGCCCGCCGACAGCAATGCCAGCCCGCTGTCGATGTCACCGTGGTCAGCCAGCAGGTTGGACTTGTCCACGAGCAGCTGGAAAGTGTTCTTGGCGCCCTGGTCGGCACCATCATCCAGCAACGACATCGCATCCCCGCGCTTGCCCTGGTCCATCAGGATACCGGCCGCCTCCAGGCGTGAATCCGCGGCCAGCGATGAATCCAGCAGCTTGCGGTACAGTTCGAGCGCGGTCTTCTTGTCCCCCAGGTCGGCGGTGACCTGCGCCAGCAGGAACACCAGGCCGTCGTTGCCCACACCATGATCAAGCAACCCGGCCAGACGCTTCTGCGCTGCCGGCAACGCGCCTGTGTCCAGGTCCACCAGCGCCAGCCGGCGGTCGATCTCATCGCTGCTGACATCGCCTGTGGCACGAATCCGCTCCAGCTCCTTGCGCGCGTCCTGAGGCCGGTTCAGGTCCCCGTAGATCTCGGCGAGCTCAAAGGTGCCATCGACGGGATCGGCCTTCATGACCTCGCGGGCGCCGGCGATGGCCGCAGCAGTGTCCCCGCGCAGCACCGCCAGCCGCGCCTGCAGGCGCAGTGCATCCGGCTGCTTCGGATCCTTCTGCAACGCCTGGTGCACCAGCGCCTCGGCGCGGTTGAAATCGTAGGCCTGCAGCGCCAGCTGCCCCATGAGGTCCAGTACCGCCACCGATGCCTGCGGGGTATCCGCCAGCCCGGACAGGGCCGCGAACGCCGCATTGGCGTCGGACTGTTCCACCAGCACCTGCGCAAGGCTCGCAACGTCCGCATCACTCATCCGGGGAGTGGCCTTGAACACCGAGACCAGCGCAGTACGCGCCTCCGGCACACGGTACAGCTTGAGGGCGGCAGCGGCATAGACGATGGCGGCCTCGCGGTCGTGCGGGGCGGCCTTCAGCCAGTTCTGCGCAGCGGTCCAAGCCGCCCAGGGCTGCTGGCAGTCAAATGCCACTTCCGTGGCATGCTGGGCCTGTGTAGCCGAGGCTCCCACGGAGGCGGCGGCCAGGTCCTCAGCGGCCGTGCGGCAGTCTCCATGCTGCAAGGCAAGCTCCGCTGCGACATTCTCCTGGCTCTGGACCTGTGCGCTCATGGCAGGCGCCGGATCGGTGGGCGCGGCCAGGGCCGGGCAACACACGACAGTCAGGGACAGGAGGGCGAAGACGGGTATCAAGCGCTTGGCATCCATGCTTGCACTATAGCCCATGCAGGCCCCAGGGCCTGTAAACAAACGGCACAAGCCTTGTCACCGTGGGCTTGCTCCTAGGAGAATGCCGCCCCCGCTTCACGCCCTGCCCAGGCTTTGGCCGATTCAATGAAGGACTCCATCCGTCAGCGCCTGGAAAAGATGCTCGACCGCTTCGAGGAGGTCGGCGGTCTGCTGGCCGACCCGTCCATGGCGGGCGCCTCCTCGCAGTTCCGGGAGCTGTCCATGGAGTACGCCAGGCTCGAGCCGGCGGCCCGGCAGTTCCGCGCCTTCCTGGGTCTGGAAACCGAGCTTGCGACCGCACGGGAGATGGCGAACGACGCCGACGCCGGCATGCGGGACATGGCCGCGGAGGAAATCCGGCGGCTGACCGGTGGGATCGAGACCGCCGAAGCGGACCTGCGCACGCTGCTGATCCCCAGGGATCCGCGCGACGACAGCAACATCTACCTCGAGGTTCGCGCCGGCACCGGTGGCGATGAGGCGGCCATCTTCGCCGGTGACCTGCTGCGCATGTACCTGCGCCATGCGGAAAGCAAGGGTTTCAGCACCGAACTCATCAGCGAGAACCCCGGCGAGCATGGCGGCTACAAAGAAGCCATCTGCCGCATCGGCGGCACCGCCGCGGGCAACGGGGCTTTTTTCACCTACAAGTTCGAGTCGGGCACCCATCGCGTGCAGCGCGTGCCGGCCACCGAGGCACAGGGCCGCATCCATACCTCGGCGTGCACGGTGGCCATCCTGCCGGAGACCGCCGAAGTCGAGACGGTCGAGATCAATCCGGCCGACTTGCGCATCGACACTTACCGGTCCTCCGGCGCCGGCGGCCAGCACGTCAACAAGACCGACTCAGCCATCCGCATCACGCACATCCCTACGGGCCTGGTGGTGGAATGCCAGGAGGAGCGCTCACAGCACAAGAACCGTTCCAAGGCGATGTCGCTGCTCAAGGCGCGCCTGCTGGCCGCCGAGCAGGCCAAGCATCAGAGCGAACAGGCCCAGGCGCGTAAACTGCAGGTCGGCAGCGGTGATCGCTCCGAGCGTATCCGTACCTACAACTTCCCGCAGGGCCGGGTCACCGACCACCGCATCAACCTGACGCTCTACAAGCTCGGCGACATCATGGACGGCCGCCTCGACGAACTCATCGGTGCCCTGCAGCAGGAACACCAGGCCGAGGAACTCGCCGCACTCGGGTAAGGAAATTTTACATTAAACCCGCAGAACCACCGTTTGAACGCCCGCGGGGCGGCTGTCCTTAAGGATTCTTAAATGGCCCCCCGCCCGGCACACGGACATCCTTGCCGGATGGGACTCCGACCCTCCACTGGCCTGACCCGACGTGTCCTCGCGGCCTGCGGCCTGCTGGCGCTGTCCGGGATGCTGCCTGCGCTGGCCACGGACGACCAGGTTTCCACGCCCGATCCGTCCCGCGTCCATATCACCGCCCGCCCGCCGCTGCAGGTCATCCCGGCAACCCCGGCCGGCGCCGGTCTGGTGCAGCAGCGCATGCGCCAGTGCAATGAACAGGCGGACGCGCACAAGCTGCGCGACGGCTCGCGCGAAACCTTCGTCCGAGGCTGCATGGCGGCTCACCATCCGGCCCGGAAAGCCTCTTCAAACGCCGCGAGCGAACCTCAGGACCGTCCTTAAGCCCGGAGCGTTGTCCAGCAGTTGCAGTTGCGCCTGATGCATGCGCGCGATGGCGGCCACCAGCGACAGCCCGAGCCCGCTGCCCTCCTGCTCACGCCCTTGCGGCAGGCGCACAAAGGGCTGCAGCGCCGCCTCGCGGTCCGAAGGCTTGATGCCCGGGCCAGTGTCCGCGACCCACAGCTGCGGATGGCCATCCCCGACCTGCGCGCCGATCTCGATGCGCGCCCCTTGCGGACAGTATTTGAGGGAGTTCTCCACCAGGTTCGCCACCACCTGCGCCAGCAGCTGCCGGTTGCCGTTCACCTGCGCGGGGCCCGAGGCCTGCACCGTCAGGATCATCTGCCGGCCCAGCGCGGCGGGCTCATACAGTTCAGCCATGTCGCGCGCCAGCTCGGCCAGATCGACCGGGGCCGCGTTGGCAAGCGCGGCGGCGGACTCGGTCTGCGCGATCTGCAGCAGCGTGGCGAGCGTACGTTGCACCCGGTCGACGTTCTGCAACGCCGCCTCGACCCCGGTACGCACGGGTGCATCCACGGCCGGCAGGCGCCCGATCTCCTCCAGCCGGCCACGCAACCGGTACAGCGGCGCGCGCAGGTCGTGCGCCGCGCTGTCGAAGGTGGCACGCAGCAGCTGCGTCTTTTCCGCCAGCCGCGCCACCATGTGATTGACCGTCTGCGCCAGGGCGTCGAATTCGTCGTCGTTGCCCGTCACCGGCAGCTGGCGTGACAGATCGCCGCCGACGATGGCATCACAGGTGTCGGCAATGCTCTGCACGCGCCGGGTGAGGCGGCGGCTGAGGAAATAGCCCGCCACGAGGCCGGCGACCGTGGTCAGCACGATGCCGGCGAACGTGGCGCGCATGAAGGTGTGCGAAAAGCGCCGCTGCGACATCACGTCCAGCCCCACCAGCAGCCGGTGGCCGTCCGGCAGCAGCACCAGATTCGCCCGCACCGGGTGCTGGATGAGCTTGTCGTCGCCGCGGCGCGCCTCGATCGGGAACTGCGCCCAGTTGCCCGGGGGGATGTCATTGAACGGCCAGGCGGCGAGGTTGCCGCCCTCCTTCACCAGATTGGCGTCCACCAGCAGGTACACCGAGCCGGTGCGGCCCCAGCTGTCGGCGCGCCAGCTGAGTTCATCCTGCAGCGCCGGCAGCCCGCCGCGGTGGTATTCATCGGTGAGGCCCTCCATTTCCGCGGAAATCACCGCGTCGGCCTCCTTGTCGATGATGGTGGTGGTCAGGAACCACACCGTGCCCAGCAGCGCGCTCACCCCCAGGATGAAAATCACCCCGAAGCCCAGCCCCAGCCGGGCGGCGGAGGTTCTAAGCGGGTTTAATTTCATCGCCGATGACGTAGCCCGCGCCGCGCACGGTATGCAGCAGCGGCCTGCCGTGGCCCTTGTCGATCGCCTGGCGCAGACGGCTCATGTGCACATCGATCAGGTTGGTCTGGGGGTCGAACTGCAGGTCCCACACGCCCTCCAGCAGCATGGTGCGCGTGACCAGCTGCCCGGCATGGCGCACCAGGAACTCCAGCAGCTTGAACTCACGCGCGGTCAGGGAGATCTCGCGTCCGCCGCGAGTCACGCTCCGGGACAGCAGGTCCAGTTCCAGGTCCGCAACCTTCAGGCGCGTGAGCGGCTGATTGGACTCGCCCCGCCGCAGCAGCGCCTCCACGCGCGCGAGCAGTTCGGAGAAGGCAAACGGCTTGGTGATGTAGTCATCGCCACCCGCCTTCAGACCCTGCACGCGGTCATCCACCGTGCCGAGCGCCGACAGCACCAGCACGGGTGTGTGCACTCCCTTGTCCCGC
>DAIDKA010000183.1 GCA_027451085.1 Gammaproteobacteria bacterium | reverse complement strand
GCCAGGTCGACCAGCATCACGTGCTCGGAGCTTTCCTTCGGGTCCGCCAGCAGCTCGACCGCGCGCTGCTCGTCGATCGCGGTATCACCTGAGCGGGGGCGAGTGCCGGCGATGGGCCGCAGCTGCGCATGCCCCTGGTTGAGCTTCACCAGCGCCTCGGGCGAAGATCCCACCACAGTGATCTCGCCCAGGGCGCAGTAGTACATATAAGGAGAGGGATTGATCAGGCGCAGCGCACGGTACACCTGGAACGGATGCAGCTCGTGCCTGCCACTGAAGCGTGAGGACAGCACCAGCTGGTAGACGTCGCCGGCGGCGATGTATTCCTGGACCTTTTTCACGCCGGCCATGTAAACGTCGCGGCTCATGGAGGCCGTGGGTTTCTGGTAGCGGCCTCGGGCACCGCCGCCATTGGGCAGCCCGCCGCGCAGAGCCTGGACGATCTCCCTGCGCAGTGACACCCGTTCCGACTCGGAACCGGCATGCAGCAGCGCAATGCTGCGCGTCAGATGGTCGAACACCAGGAGCGAGCGTGGCGCCACGTAGTGCAGCACCGGCACGCCATCGGCGCCCGCCACGCGCCTGGGCAGGTGTTCGAAAAAGCGCACGATGTCATAGGAGGCGTAACCCACCAGGCCGCCCGCCAGCGGCACACCGGCGATGCCGGGCGTCGGCAGAGGCGCCTGCGCCAGGGCCTCGCGCAGCTTCCCCAGCAAGTCGGACGCGGACCGCGGCCGCGCGCACAGCGCAGACCCCAGGTGCAGCCCCGCCTGGTCGAGCCGGACCTCCAGGCTGTCGCCGAAGCCGATGAAGGAGAAGCGCGCCAGCCGCTCGCCACCCTCCACGCTCTCCAGCAGAAAGCGCGGGTTGAACGCCCTGAGCTTCATGAAGGCGGACACCGGTGTATCCAGGTCGCCGGCTATGTCGAATGGCGCTTTCATCATTTGAGTTTGTTTCGGCCGCACAAAAAGAAAAACCCATCCCGGTTTGTCGTCCGGAGATGGGTTCTGGTGATTCGTCGCTGCGTTTTCTTTAAGGCATCGGCAACCAGGTCCTCTCCGTCACGGAAAGGCGCCACCACCAGCGGGACACGTTGCGATGCTGCGAAGACATGCGGCCGAGTATCGCCGGACCGCGCAGGGCCGTCAAGGAACCCGCGGCGGCCGGCCCGGTGCACGACTCAAAGGCAGGGCCGGACACGGGGGAGGCGCCACCGCGCCCGCCGGCTATAATGGGGGGAAATGAGCCTCAAATCTGTGTTCCGCGACTACGCCACCGTTTCCAGCGGAGACGGTGATCTCGACACCAGCGGACTGCGACGCGTGCTGCCGGATATCCAGCTGCACGACGTCACGACCGACGACTCAATCGATTCCCGGATCGCGGGCGTGCAGGTGCTGCTGATCAACAAGGCGAAGATCACCCGCGCCCGCATCGAAGCCAACCCCCAGCTGCGGCTCATCTGCCTCACCGCCACCGGCACCGACAACGTGGACCTGGTGGCGGCGAAGGAGCACGGGGTGGCGGTGTGCAACGTGCAGGACTACTGCACGCGCTCCCTCATGCAGCACGTGCTCGCGGTGATCCTGGCGCACACCCACAAACTCCGCGGCTACACGGACCTCGCGACCAGCGGCGCGTGGGAGCGCATCCCGCAGTTCACGATGCTGAATTATCCCATCCGCGAGCTTTCCGGCCGCGTGCTGGGCATCGTCGGCTACGGCAACCTGGGGCGCGCGGTGGCGCAGGCCGCCCAAACGGCACTGGACATGAGGGTCATGATCGCCAACCGGCCCGGGACGCCCGCGACCCCCGGCCGCGTCGATCTCGACACCCTGCTGAAGGAAGCGGACGTGCTCAGCCTGCACTGTCCGCTCACCGGCGCGACGCGCAACATGATCGGCGCGCGCGAACTGGGGCTCATGAAGAGGGACGCGCTGCTGGTGAACACCGCACGTGGCGGACTGATTGACTCCGCCGCACTGGCCACCGCCCTGCGCGCGGGGCAGATCGGCGGCGCCGCCATCGACGTGCTGCCGCAGGAACCGCCGAAGGACGGCAACCCGCTGCTCGACCCCACCCTGCCCAATCTCATCATCACCCCGCACGTGGCCTGGGCGGCGCGCGAAGCCCGCCAGCGCTGCCTCGACGAAGTCGCGGCGAACGTCGCCGACTTCCTGCGCGGCGGCGACCGCAACCGGGTGGTGTAGGGCCGACTTCCCGCACCCGCAAGGCCAAGGACCAGACACACAGGCCGCGCTTTCGGTCTCGCGGCGACCGTCTGCTACCATGTCCGCCATGACATCGGCTCTTCCGCCCATCACCCGTGACGCGCTGGCCGGTCTTGCGTATGCCACGCCGGGACTCGACCTGCTGCTGCTGCATGGCTCGCGGGCACGCGGCGGTGCGCGGGCCGGATCAGACTGGGACTTCGGTTACCTGGGGGGCAACCGGCTGGATGCGGCCACCCTGCTCGCCGGCCTCGTCGAAGCCCTCCATGACGACCGCATCGATCTGGCCGACTTAGCCACGGCCGGCGGTCTGCTGCGCTTTCGCGCCGCCCGCGATGGTGAGGTGCTGTTCGAGTCCCGCCCGGGCCTCGGCGAGCAGTTCCGGCTGGAAGCCGTCGGGTTCTGGTGCGACGCGCAGCCCCTGCTGCAGCCGGGGTATCAGTCCGTGCTCGACAGGCTGTGACCGTGCTCGATGCCGCCGTCCTGGCTGAGCGCACCATGGCCGTGGAGCGCCACCTGCGCCGGGTGGCAGAGCGCCTGCCGGCCACTTCATCCGAGCTGCAGCCAGCGACTGATGCGACTGATGCGTCCGATGCCGTCATCCTGCACCTGTGGCAGGCCACGCAGATCGTGATCGATCAGGCCATGCGTGCCTGTCTCGCGCTCAATCTCGGCACCCCGGCGAATTATGGCGACGCTTTCCGCCTGCTGCAGCAGGCCGGTGCCCTCGACGGCGCACTGGCCGACCGCCTGGTGCGGGCGGCGGGTTTCCGCAACCTCGTTGCGCACGCCTACGGCACACTGGACCTGAAGCGGGTGCACGAAGCCGCCACGAACGGGCCGGCTGATCTGCGCGCGTTCATGGGCAGCATGGGGCGGCTGGTCGCGCAGCAGGATGCGCCACTCAAGGGCTGATGACCTGCATCGACTGATCGAAAACGATCGCGACGCCATCCCCCGGTTGTGCCGCCTTCGTTGCGTGCGATCGCTTCATGGTCCAGAGCGGGCCATCATGGGCGGTCGCCTGATGGGCTATACATTTTATTGCTGGTCACTGCGTTTTTCGGAGACGCCTCTACTGCCGTCTATGCAGATGACAAAGCACCAATTTCGGCCAAGTCGCATATGAAAAGGAGCAAGTTGATGTCTGAAAAAACAGTCCTACGCGATCTGTTCGATCGCTGTCCGTGTGGTTGTTTACGATCACTCATTCGAAGGCGATCGCGCGTGGTTTCGCTTTGCATTCAAATGGACTGATCCCAAGACCAAGGAGCCGCGTAGCCGGACGGGCATGCAGTCCTACCGAACTGAGTCTGGCAAGCTCGTCGAGACGTGGATCTCGATGCAGCTGCTCGGTTCGACGTGGACAGATACACCGCAAGAGCACCGGTCAAGCCCTCCAGCGATCACATGGATTTCCGGCGCAAATCGGCGTCCTGGGCGGCAGCCACGATCAGGGCGTCGTAAAAGGACAGCTCGCGCGCGCGCCAGTGCCATTGCCCGGATGTGAATGGCTCTGGTCGGCGACGCCTCGATCTGACCCCATGGCCAGCGGAGCTTGCGGCGGGTGACGAGCGCAGCAGATCATCAAATGCGCTCAAGCCAGAACCGGCTACCTCAGGCCGCGGCCTCCTGCCGCGGCCGCTGCGCCTCCTGCTCCAGCACGCCGGCCACCGCGTGGATCACGGACGCGATGCGCACCGCGCTCTGCACCGCCTCTCGCGACATCCCGTGCTGGCGCAGCACGCGCTCGTGCGAGGACACACAGGTGCCGCAGCCGTTGATGGCCGACACCGCGAGCGACAGCAGCTCGAAGTCCTGCTTGTCGATTCCCGGGTTGGCCAGCACGTTCATTCGCAGGCGTGCCGGCAATGTTTTGTACTCCGCGTCCTCCACCAGGTGCAGGAAGCGGTAGTAGATATTGTTCATGCCCATGATGGCAGCGGCGGCCCGGGCTGCATCGATCTGCACCGCGGACAGGTGCGCCGCGGCCAGTGTCTCGATGTTGTGCGCGAAACCTACATTGCGCGCCGCGATGGCTGAAGCCAGCGCGACCGACCAGATCTGCCGGTCGTTCAGGCCCGGCGCGCCGGTGGTGGACAGCACCGACCCCAGGTTGAGCTTCAAGTCCCGCGCGTAGTCGGGAATGGCGTCACGGATCGTATCGAGCGTGGTCATTTGAATCTCCTCGAAATTAAAGCCGGCCGGTGAGCTTCGGGGGTGAAACCCACCGGCCGTTGGTCAGTTGCGCGAAGCCCTGACGTTGTCGCGCCAGGCCCCCGCACACGACCGGCGCCAGGGGGGGGGATTGCGCCGGCACGACCGGAACCTTCAGGCCGCCTGCAGCGTGTCCTGGCCCTTTTGCCAGTTGCAGGGACACAGCTCGTCGGTCTGCAGCGCATCCAGCACGCGCAGCACTTCCTCCGGGTTACGGCCCACCGACAGGTCGGTGACGTACACGAAGCGGATCACGCCCTGCGGGTCGATGATGTAGGTCGCGCGCTGCGCCACGCCGGCCTCCGGGTCCAGGATGCCCAGCGCCGTGGTCAGCTCACGCTTGACGTCGGCCAGCATCGGGAACGGCAGATCCTTCAATTCATCCTTGGCCTGGCGCCAGGCCAGGTGCACGTACTCGCTGTCGATGCTGGCGCCGAGCAGTTGCGCATCACGCGCGGCGAACTCCTTTTCCAGCTTGCCGAAGGCCGCGATCTCCGTGGGGCACACGAAGGTGAAGTCCTTCGGCCAGAAGAAGATCACGCGCCACTTGCCGGCGTGGGTGCCGCTGTCGATATTGATGAATGCCTTGGCCGGGTCCGTGGAAACGGTGGCCGGAACGTCGTACTCGGGAAACTTCTTGCCTACGCCCAGCATGGTCTTGCTCCTTGAGGTCATCGGTTGTCTGTGCCGGTACCGGATCGGCCGGTACCTTTGGCCTGGAAGCAATCCTGGGGTCCCGGAGCTTTTTTATCTAATCGATTGATTTTATAATCTCGATAGATTTTATATATCGGGTCGGGACATGATCGACATCAAGCTGAAGGACCTGCGCTACCTGGTGGCGGTCGCCGACACCCACCACTTCGGCAAGGCGGCGGAACGCTGCTTCGTCAGCCAGCCGACGCTCTCGGCGCAGTTGAGGAAGCTGGAGGACTACCTGGGGGTGCAGCTGCTTGAGCGTCAGCCGGGGGGCGCGGTGCTCACCGCCGCGGGTGCGGACATCGTCGCCCGCGCGCGCCGCATCCTCGAAGCCAGCGAAGAGGTCGTCACCATTGCCCAAACCCACCGCGACCCGCTCGCAGGCCGGCTGCGCGTCGCCTTCCTGCCCACCATCGGCCCCTACCTGCTGCCGCTGGTGGTGCCCACGCTGCGCAAGGTGCTGCCGCGGCTCGAAGTACTGCTGTTCGAGTACCGTACCGCGACCATGCTGGAAAAGCTCCACGCCGCAGAGATCGACCTGGGCGTGCTGGCGCTGCCCGTCGAGCTCGATGGCCTGGTCTCACGCAGACTGTACGATGAGGAGTTCACCGTCGCCCTGCCGCAGCGGCACCGGCTCAACTCCCGTGAAACCCTGAAGATCGGCGACCTCAAGGACGAAAGCCTGCTGCTGCTGGAGGAAGGCCACTGCCTGCGCGACCAGGCGCTGGATGTCTGCAGCACCACCCGCCTGCACGAAAAGCAGGACTTCCGCGCCACCAGCCTGGAGACCCTGCGGCAGATGGTGGCCGCAGGCGCCGGCGTCACCCTGATGCCGAAGCTGGCCACGCGCGGCGCCTGGGGCGGGGCCGGCGGGGTGGTCATCCGTCCGCTGGCAAAGCCTGTACCCTCACGCGAGATCGGCGCGATCTGGCGCAAGTCCACCGCGCGTGGCGTAGCCATCCAGGCATTCTGCGATCTGGTGATCAGGCAGGTTCCATAACGCCGGCGCGTTCACATTGCGGTCAGGCAGCCGGCCTCGCCGCACGGCCTGCGGCCGCCACGGGGCTTGTGGCATGATGCAGCGCATGCATCGGCTCATTGCGCTGCTCGCCCTGTGCTGCCTCGGTGTGCCCGGCATCGCCGCGGCGGACACCAATCTCATCGTCGCGGGCGCGTGGCTGCGCCAGCCACCGCCAGGCGTGGATGCTGCCGCGGCCTATCTCACCCTGGCGAATGAAGGCCGCGCGGCCGTACGCCTCACCGGCGCGAGTTCACCCATGGCTCGCAGCGTGACTTTGCACGAAAGCATGGAAACGGGCGGCGTGTCGCGCATGCGGCCGATCACCAGTCTGAACCTGCCCGCCGGCGGCCATGTCGAGTTCAAACCCGGCGGCCGGCACATCATGCTGCAGGGCCTGGCGCATCCGCTGCATCCTGGCGACCATGTGCCACTGGTGCTGTTGTTCGCCGACGGCACCCGCCTGTCGGCCATGGCGCTGGTCGTGGCGCTGACTGCGAATTGAGCGACCACGACCACATCTCACCCTACGACCGGCTGGCCTTCAGCGATGTCCAGGTGCAGGGATTGCTGTCGAGCGGCGAACACGCCGCGGAGCTGATCGCGCTGTTCGGTGAACCCGAGTACCGGTTCCTGCGCCGCCTGCAGGCACAGGTCGATGCGCAGACCAGCACCCGCGCCGGCAACGGCCCTGCCGGCCGCGTCATCATCGTGCCCGGGATCATGGGCTCGCAGCTGGGCCTGCCGCGCCCCGGCAACGCGCCCGCGGACCTGCTGTGGGTGGATCCGGCCGACATCATCGTCGGCCGCCTCACCGAGCTGACGCTGGGCGCCCGTGCTGACGTGCGCCCGATGGGCGCAGTGCTGTACGCCAGCCTGCGCCTGAAACTGCAACTCCAGATCCACGGCTTCGACGTGGCGCTCCACGACTATGACTGGCGCCTGGGCGTGGATGAGCTGGGCCTGCAGCTGGCGCAGCGCCTGCACTCCGAGCCACACCCGCAGGTGTCGGTCGTGGCGCACAGCATGGGCGGCCTGGTGACGCGCGCGGCGCTGGTTCAGCCGGGCATGCACAAGGTGCGGCGGGTGGTGCTGCTTGGCACCCCGAACGGGGGGGCCTTCGCCTGCGTGCAGGCCCTGCGTGGAACCTATCCGGTCGTGCGGCGGCTGGCCCGTCTTGATGCCTTTCACAGCGCTGAACAGCTGGCGGATGAGGTGTTCAGCACCTTCCCCGGCCTGTGTCACATGCTGCCCGCGCGCAGGTACACCGGCCGGCTGGACCTGTTCGATGCGCGGCACTGGCCACCCGGCCCGGCGCCAGCACCGGCGCTGCTGACGCAGGCGGCGCAGGTGCTGCGCGACCTGGCGCCGGCTGACGCGCGTTTCGCGCTCATCATCGGCGTCGGTCAACCCACGGTGACGGGCCTGGCCCGGCACGCAGATGGATTCCTCTACACCGTCACGCGCCACGGCGATGGCACCGTGCCTGCGGCCTGCGCCATGCTGGCGGGTGCGCGAGCCTGGTATGTGCCCGTCAAACATGGCGAACTGACGCGTGACCCGGCCGTGGCCCGCGCCGTCGCGGACCTGCTGCGGCAGGGCGCGACTTCGCGCCTGCGCAGCGGCTGGTCTGTCCGCAGCCGGGCCCGCGCACAGGTGAGCGATGCGCAGTTGCGCCGGACACACGCCGCAAAGCTCGACTGGAGCGCGCTGTCGCCGCAGCAGCGCGGCGCATTCCTGCAGAACCTGAGCGAGCCCGCGCCGCTGACTCTGCGCGCGCCTGCTCCTGCGCATGCACCGGCGTCAGCTGGCCGTCTCAGGCGCTGAGGAAGCCCAGGATCAGCTGACGCACCTCCTGCGGGTTCGCTTCCCAGTGAGCCTTGGAGCCTGCGATCACCAGCCGCGAGTGCGGCAGGGTTGCATGCAGGAACTGCGCGGCGGCGCGTGGGTGCGATGAGTCCTTGTCCTGTCCGATGATCAGCGCCTGCGCGGTGATCCGCGCCAGGCCCTGCGGGTAGAAACCCTCTGACAGCAACCCCTTGATCATCGGCAGCGCGGCGCTGCGCCGCAGCTGCGCCAGCTGGCGGCGCAGCCGCGGACTGCTGTCGCTGTCGACCACCAGCGCACTGAGCCGGGCCGTGGCCGCCGCCCCCAGCCAGCGATAGGAG
>DAIDKA010000182.1 GCA_027451085.1 Gammaproteobacteria bacterium | reverse complement strand
GGCGGCCGCCGACGGCGGCGCCGAACCGCGCATGACCGAACTGCTCGGCACCGCGCCGGCGATGCAGCAGGTGTTTCGCGGCATCGGCCGGCTGTCGCGCTCGAGCGTGACGGTGCTGATCACCGGGGAGTCCGGGACCGGCAAGGAACTCGTGGCACGGGCGCTGCACGAACACAGTCCGCGCGCCGGCAGGCCGTTCATCGCGCTCAACACCGCCGCCATTCCCGGTGACCTGCTGGAATCCGAACTGTTCGGCCACGAGCGCGGCGCGTTCACCGGCGCCGACGCCCAACGCCGCGGCCGCTTCGAGCAGGCTGATGGCGGCACGCTGTTCCTGGACGAGATCGGCGACATGTCCACGCCGCTGCAGACCCGGCTGTTGCGCGTGCTGGCCGAGGGCGAGTTCTACCGCGTGGGCGGCCAGACACCGATCCGCGTCGATGTGCGCGTCATTGCCGCCACGCACCAGAACCTGCAGGAACGCGTGCAGCGCGGGCTGTTCCGCGAGGACCTGTATCATCGCTTGAACGTGATCCGCATGGAGCTGCCGCCGCTGCGTGCGCGCCCGGAGGACGTCCCGGAACTGCTGGAGCACTACCTGCAGGTGGCTGCGCTGGAGCTGGGCGTCGAGTCGAAGGTGCTGGCGGCCGATGCGCGGGAAAGGCTCGTCACCCACAACTGGCCCGGCAACGTGCGCGAACTGGTCAATCTGTGTCGCCGCCTCACCGTGCTGGCACCTGGCCGCGAGATCCACGGGGAGGACCTGCCCACGGAACTCACCTCTGGCGGCGAGTCTTCTGGGGAGGTTGACTGGACCCGTGCACTGGCCGCCTGGGCTGATCGCCAGGCCCTGGTGGCCAAGCGTCCGTTGCTGAATGAAGCACAGCCGGAATTCGAGCGGATACTGATCCGCGCGGCGCTGAAACGCACCCAGGGCCACCGGCAGGAGGCCGCGAAGCTGCTGGGGTGGGGCCGGAACACCCTGACCCGCAAGCTCAAGGAACTGGGGATGAACGAAGACGACTGATCGCCCGCTGGTCTGGCGGCAGGATGCCGGGTTGAACGCCCGCGGGATGCTGCTGCGGGCTGCGGACAGTGGTCCGTCCGGTGTCGCGGCCGGTGTGGGCCGTGCCAGAATCCAGGCATGATCCCCTTCGATATCCCCACGCCACAGCAGGTCTGGGCCCACGGCCTGCTATGGAACAGCGTCGGCAACTGGGCCGAGGCCCTGGGTGCCTTCCTTGTTCCCTTTGTTGTCCTGCCTCTTATCAAGCAGTTCATTGCTGCGCGTGAGCGTAAGTGGATCGAGGCTGGTTACCAGCTGCCCACGGCCCTGGCGCTGATCGCACGCCTCGCGGCCGCCACCCACCGCTTGTTCATCTGGGGGGTTGCGCTTTACTGTGGCTTCGAGCTGCTGAGCTTCCCCGCGGACGTTCATGTGGCGCGGCGCATCGACCATGGCGTCACGGTTGCCATCACGCTGGTTTTCTGGCTGCAGGTGGCGCTGTGGGCCAGTGCGGCGCTGCGTTTTGCACTGCTGCGGCGGCAGGGACAGGCCGCCAGCGTGGACGCGGAGCCCGGCGGCTCCGCCAACATCGTGAGGTTCGTAGCCGGGGCGTTCATCTGGGGCCTGGCGGCGCTGCTGGCGCTCGATAACCTGGGGGTGGCCATCCGTCCGCTGCTTGCAGGCCTGGGAATCGGAGGTATCGCGGTCGCGCTCGCGGTGCAGACCGTGCTCGGGGACCTGCTGGCCTCGATGTCGATCGCGCTCGACAAGCCTTTTGTCATCGGCGACCTGCTGACGGTGGACGCCCTGAGCGGCACGGTCGAGCACATCGGCGTCAAGAGCACCCGCCTGCGCAGCAGCACCGGTGAGCAGATCATCGTGTCGAACACCGACATCCTCAAGAGCCGGGTGCGCAATTACGGCCGCATGCAGGAACGCTCGATCACCTTCGAGCTGCCGGTGTTCCATGACACGCCGCCGCAACAGCTGGCGATGATCCCGCAACGGGTGGCGGAGGTGATCGGTTCAGTGCCGGGCACGACGTTCAGACGCTGCTGCCTCATGAGCATCAGCGAGACGGCGTTGCGCTTCGAGATCAGCTACGTGTTGCAGGCCCCCGACTATGCAACCTACGCTGTGACCCACAGCACGGTGTTGATGGGCCTGCTGGCGCAACTGCGGGGGCTCGGTGTGCAGCTGCCCACGCCGGTGCAGGCGCCGATGCCTGCGAAAGCCGATCCCTGATTGCTTTGTTCAGGACCACTCCGGCCTGTTTTGCAGACCCGCGGAAGCAGATTCCGCTGTCAACCCGATTTGCGCGTTGCCCTGCGCCTTGCGGGGTAACTCAGCCCTGGGGGCCGCTGTAGATCTGCTGCAGCGCGCACTTGTAATCACTGAAGGGCGGCAGCCCCATCTGTGCCCGCCGCTGATCCAGGTGCGTCTCGTCGTCGATGGGTGAGGGCACGAGTTCCCCGCCCTCGAAGTGAAACTGGGAGCCGTACTTCTGCGGCCGACCCTCCGCCACGGCGATGCGATCGTCGAGCAGTGCCACCTGGTCCGGCGGAATGCCGGAATCGCCAGTGGCGATCACCCCCAGGACCCGCTTCTGCAGCGTAAGGTCAGTGGAAGCGTGCTGCACCAGCAGCCAGAAGGCCTTCATGCCATCCGCTCCAACCAGTGCACGGGTGGGCAGGCCGTAGTCAGCGATGAGCTTGTAGAGCGCCGCCAGGTTCCTGTCGTCCACCTGTTGCACGTGTGCCTGGCCGTCCGGATTCTGGTCCAGCGCTGGTTTGCCGGGGCCGATGAACTGGTTGCGCACGGCCTGATCGTCCCTGACCATGGCCAGCAGCTGGTCGCGCAGCTCCGGATGGGAGGCGGGCATGCTGTCCGTGGGCGGCTGGGCCGGAGCGCCCCCCCGTAAGGCTTCCCAGGCCGCCATGCCGGGGCAGGCTTTCGCGGGCGCACTGGCTGCCTCCGCTTCCGCGGCTTGTGCAACAACGCCTGCCGCCAGGGCAAGGCAGGCGAGCGGTAACATAAAGTACGATGAGCAGCGCATGTTCCACGTCATTCTATTCCGGCCCGAGATTCCGCCCAATACCGGCAACAGCATCCGCCTGTGTGCCAACACGGGCAGCACCCTGCATCTCATCCGGCCGCTGGGATTCAATTTCGAGGACAAGCACCTGCAGCGCGCCGGGATGGACTATGCGGAAATCGCCGCGATCCATGTTCACGACGGCCTGGACGACTGCCTGGCCACGCTCCCGGATTCTCGCCTGTTCGCGGTGGAGACTTCGGGCACCCGCATCTACAGCGAAGCCGCCTTCCAGCAGGGGGACGCCTTCCTTTTCGGCGCCGAATCCAAGGGCCTGCCGCCAGAGGTTCTGGCTCGTGTACCGTCGGAACGACAGCTGGTGATTCCGATGAAACCCGGCAATCGCAGCGTCAACCTGTCAAATTCGGTGGCGGTGGTTGTCTATGAGGCGTGGCGCCAGAACAGCTTCGGCGGCTGACGGCAACTGATTGTAACCGTTAATATGAGTGATAAGGGGGGTGTATGCATCGCATGAAATTCATACAGGGATCGGTGGCGCTGGTCGCGCTGCTGGCAGGTCTTTTTGCCGGGGCGCCGGTCCAGGCCGCGCAGTGTGATCACGCGTGCCTGGAACATATCGGGGATCAATACCGCGCCGCGTACCTGAAGCACGATCCCACGCTGGCCCCGATCTCGAAGAAGGTGCGCTTTACCGAAAACAACGTCGAGATGTTCGGCTTTCCGGATGGCAGCTGGGATACCGTGACCCGGGAGGTCGGTCCGGCCCTGACCTTCTCGGATCCCACCACGGGTAATGTGGGCATCTATACCTCCATCATGCAGCGGGATACGCCGGGGTTCCTGGCCATCCGCCTGAGGGTGTCCCACGGCCAGATCGTGGAAATCGAGCACATGCTCTCCACCCGGCGCAACCTGAGCTCGCCGCCGACGCCCATCGGCAAGGTCGGCGTGGGTGTCGACAACCATGACCCGCTGTTCACGGCGCCGGTTCCGGCGGCGGAGCGGGTTCCGCGCGCCCGGATGATCGCGCTGGCCAACGGGTATTTTTCCACACTGCAGCAGAACAACGGTGAGATCCGCAACACGCGGTTCTCGCCCGATGCCACCCGCTACGAAAACGGCATGAAGTTCAGCGACATCGAGGGCGGCTTCAAGTCAGGGCGCTATCGTTTCAACAACCGTGTCCGGGACCGCGACTTCTTCCTCGTGGATGAAGAAAAGGGCATCGTGATGGCCCGCGGATTCATCGACCACAAGGGTGTGCTGGACGACTACCAGCTTACCGATGGAACCAAGGCGCATTCCATCTTCCAGGAACCGCAGACCTGGCAGCTGCTGGAGGCCTTCAAGATCCGCAACGGCATGATCGTCAGTGTCGAGGCGACATTCACCGAACCACCGTACTACATGCGTTCACCCTGGACCCGGCACCCGGATCTGCCGTGAGTCCGAAATGGGGCGGGCCAGCCTTTCAACACCCTCGACCTCGGTGGCCATGGCGAATGCCCGCGCCCGGGCTTGATGCCGGAGCGCTGCGGCCGGGTCCGGTTCTACTCTGCCTCCGCCTTCAGCGGCCGCCTCATCAGTGCCCGCATCACGGCGTCCGGCGACACGCCCTTGTACAGCACCTTGTAAACGCTTTCGCACAAAGGCATATCGACGCCCAGCCGCGCGGCGACGTCATGCACGCATTGCGCGGCGCGGGCGCCCTCGACCACCTGGCCGATCTCGGCGCGGGCCTCATCCAGGCTCCTGCCCTGGGCCAGCAGCAGTCCGAAGCGGCGGTTGCGGGAGTTGTCGTCGGTGCAGGTAAGCACCAGGTCGCCGAGACCCGCCAGTCCCATGAAGGTGTCGCGGCGCGCGCCCAGGGCCTCGCCCAGGCGCGTCATCTCGATGAGTCCGCGCGTGATCAGCGCCACGCGCGTGTTGGCGCCGAAGCCCACGCCATCGGAAAAGCCCGCGGCCAGGGCGAGAACGTTCTTGACCGCGCCGCCGACCTCGA
>DAIDKA010000181.1 GCA_027451085.1 Gammaproteobacteria bacterium | reverse complement strand
GCGCCGCCAGCGCCAGCGCCGCACCATGGTTGCCGGAGGAGTGCGTCGCCACACCACGGGCAGCCGCGTCCCCGGCGAGCGCCAGCACGGCGTTGTGCGCGCCACGGGCCTTGAACGAGCCGCTGCGCTGGAAGTTCTCGCACTTGAAGTACAGCCGCGCGCCGGTCATCGCATCCAGCGCCGAGCTGACCAGCACCGGCGTGCGGTGGATGTGATCGCGGATACGCGCATGCGCCGCCCGGATGTCGTCCAGGGTCGGCGTATGCGCCATCACTGTCAGCGGTTCAGGCTGTCGATGGCGCGCCTGTCGGCGGCCAGGGCCGCCTCGTGCACCGCCTCGGACAGCGTGGGATGAGCGTGGATGGTCCGCTGCAGGTCCTCGGCGGTGGCCTTGTACTCCAGCGCCAGCACCGCTTCGGCAATCAGCTCACCGGCCAGGGGACCGATGATGTGCACGCCCAGGATCGTGTCGCTGTCCTTGTCCGCGATGACCTTGGCAAAACCACCGGCGGCCTCCATCGCGCGCGCGCGGCCGCTGGCCAGGAACGGGAACACGCCGGTCTTGTAGGCACGGCCGGAGGCCTTGACCTGCTCCTCGGTCTGCCCCACCCAGGCGATCTCGGGCGCCGTGTAGATCACGGACGGGATGACGTCGTAGTTGATATGGCCGTAGCGCCCGGCGATCAGGTCCGCAACCATCACGCCCTCCTCCTTGCCCTTGTGCGCCAGCATGGGCCCGCGCACCACGTCGCCGACGGCCCACACGCCCTCGACGCCGGTGCGGCAATGATCATCGACCTTGATAAAGCCGCGCTCATCGAGCGCAATACCAGCACCTTCGGCCAGCAGGCCGCCGGTGAACGGACGGCGGCCCACCGCGACAATGAGCGTGTCCACGCTGAGGGACTGCTCGGCCTTGTCCGGGTTCCGGGCATCGGTGTAGGTGACGACGACTTCCTTGCCCTTGACGGTGGCGCCGGTGACCTTGGCACCCGTACGGATGTCGAGTCCCGTCTTTTTGAGCGCCTTCAACGCTTCGCGCGCCAGCTGCTGGTCAGCGATGGACAGGAAGCTGTCCATGGCCTCCAGCACCACGACCTCGGAGCCCAGGCGGCGCCACACGCTGCCCAGTTCCAGGCCGATGACCCCCGCGCCGATCACGCCCAGGCGCTTCGGCACAGAGGCCAGTTCCAGCGCGCCCCAGGAGTCAATAACGCGCCTGCCATCGAAAGGTGCAACTTTCAGCTCCACCGGCACCGAGCCGGAAGCCAGCACCACGTGCTTTGCCGACAGCGTGCGCTTCTCGCCCTCATGCGGGGTGAATTCGACCTGCCGGCCCGGCAGCAGCCTGCCGTGGCCCTGCAGCGGGGTGACCCCCGCGGCCTTGAACAGCGCCAGGATGCCGCCGGTCATGTTCCTGACGATGTCCGCCTTGCGCTTCTGCATGGCCGCGATGTCCATCTCGACCCCGGAGGTCCTGATGCCGTGCACGGCGAACTCCGCGTGCGCGCGGTGATACAGCTCGGTGGACTCCAGCAGCGCCTTGGAGGGAATGCAGCCCGCGTTCAGGCAGGTGCCACCGAAGGCGGCGGAGCCGTCGTGGTTCTTCCACTCATCGATGCAGGCTACCGACAGGCCGTTCTGCGCGGCGCGGATGGCCGCCGGGTAGCCGGCAGGACCGCCGCCGATGACGATGATGTCGAATGAATCAGCCATGTTCTGTTTAGTCCGTTTTTCCGGCCCTGCGCCTCAGATGCCCAGCAGCATCCGGCCCGGGTCTTCCAGGCTGTCCTTGATGCTCACCAGGAACTGCACGGCATCGCGGCCGTCGATGATGCGGTGATCGTAGGTGATGGCCAGGTACATCATCGGTCGCGCCACGATCTGGCCCTTCACGACCATCGGACGCTCCTGGATCTTGTGCATCCCCAGGATGGCGCTCTGCGGCGCATTGACGATGGGCGTCGACAGCAGCGAGCCGAACACGCCGCCGTTGGTGATGGTGAACGTGCCGCCGGTGAGGTCCTCGATGCCGATCTGGCCGGCGCGGGCGCGCGAGGCGTAGGCATTGATCTCCTTTTCGATGTCGGCGAAGGACTTGAGGTCCGCGTCGCGCACCACCGGCACCATCAGGCCGCGGTCGGTGGAGACCGCCACGCCGATGTCGTAGTACTCGTGGTAGATGATGTCCGAGCCATCGACGGAGGCATTGATGACCGGGAACTTCTTCAGGGCCTCGACCGCCGCCTTGACGAAGAAGGACATGAAGCCGAGCTTCACGCCGCGTTCCTTCTCGAACTTGTCCTTGTAGCGCGCGCGCAGTTCATTCACTGCGCCCAGGTCGACCTCGTTGAACGAAGTCAGCAGCGCCTGGGTGGACTGCGCTTCCACCAGGCGCTGGGCCACGCGCTGGCGCAGACGGCTCATCGGCACGCGCTGATCGACTCGGCCCGTGCGCGGTCCCGCCGGGGTGGCGACCGGGGCGGCAGCCGCCGGCCTGTCAGCCGCAGCGGCCACGGCATCCGGCTTGGTGACAGCGCCGCCCAGGCCGGAGCCTGCGATGGCGGAGGCGTCCAGCTTGTTCTCCTCGATCACGCGCCGGGCCGCGGGGCTGACCTTGGAACCGGCCGGTGCCGCAGCCACGGGCGCCGCGGCAGCTGCCTTGGTGGCCGCAGCCGGTTCGGCGGCCTTGGGGCTCACGGCCGCGGCACCGCCGGTCTCGATCAGAGCAATCACCTGGTCGGCGGTCACCGTGGTGCCCTCGGGCACCTTCTGCTCACCCATCACCCCATCGGCGGGGGCGGGGACTTCCAGCACGACCTTGTCGGTCTCCAGGTCGGCGAGGTTTTCATCGCGCTTGAAGGCTTCGCCGGGCTTGCGGTGCCAGGCCACCAGTGTCGCATCGGCGATGGATTCCGGCAGAGCGGGTACGCGGATCTCAATGCTCATCAACGGTTCTCCAGAAGACTACTGCTTGCGGGCGGTGCCCACACGGGTGACATTTGCAGGCGGGGCCTCCTGCGCCGGCGTGGCATGCAGCGCGGCCTGGATCAGGCTCGCCTGCTCGGCGTCGTGGACCTTGGCCAGCCCGGTGGCTGGAGCCGAAGCGTGCGACCGGCCTGCGTACAGCACCGGGCGGCGGCTCGACTGCTCAAGACGGTGGCGGATCTGGTACCAGGCGCCCTGGTTCTGGGGCTCTTCCTGGCACCACACGATGTCGCGCACGTTGGGATAGCGCTTGATCGCAGCCTCGTACACGTCCGCCGGGAACGGGTACAGCTGCTCGATGCGCAGCAGCGCCACATCCTTCAGTCCTTCCTTGCGGCGGGCCTTGAGCAGGTCGTAATAGACCTTGCCGGAACAGAACACCAGCCGCTGCACCTGCGCGGGCGGCAGGTCGTCGATCTCGTCGATGACCAGCGAGAACGAGCCCTGGGTGATGTCCGACAGCTGCGACACCGCGAGCTCATGCCGCAGCAGGCTCTTGGGCGTCATGACGATCAGCGGCTTGCGGAACGGGCGCAGCATCTGCCGGCGCAGCATGTGGAACATCTGCGCCGGGGTCGACGGCACACACACCTGCATGTTGTTCTCGGCGCACAGCTGCAGGAAGCGCTCCGGGCGGGCCGAGGAATGCTCGGGACCGGCGCCCTCGAAGCCGTGCGGCAGCAGCATGGTCAGGCCGCAGATACGGCCCCACTTGGCCTCGCCGGAGCTGATGAACTGGTCGATGACCACCTGGGCGCCGTTGACGAAGTCGCCGAACTGGGCCTCCCACAGGTCCAGGCAGTTGGGATCGGTGGTTGAGTATCCATACTCGAAGCCGAGCACCGCCTCTTCCGACAGCACCGAGTCATGTACGGCGATGGCCGGTTGATGCTCCTGCAGGTGCTGCATCGGAATATAGGTTTCGTCGGTATTCTGCTCGTGCAGCGTGATATGGCGGTGCGAAAAAGTCCCGCGGCCGACGTCCTGGCCGACCAGACGGACACTGAAGCCGTCCTCCAGCAGCGCGGCATACGCCAGGGTCTCACCGGCGCCCCAGTCCATGGGCTGCTCACCGGCGAGCATCTTCTCGCGGTTGACCATCACCTGCTGCACACGCGGGTGCAGCGCGAAGCCTTCCGGACGGGCCAGCATGGCCTTGGCAAGTTTCTTCAGCCGCGCGGCGCTGATGCTGGTCTGCACGCGGGCGGTCCAGTCAGCATCCGCGTACTTGGTCCAGTCCACCGTGTACTTGTTGCCGATCAGACCCAGCGCAGCGCGCGCCTGCGGCCGGCCCTCGTCCAGGCCCTTGCGGTAGTCCTCGACCATCTTCGCGGCTTCATCGGCCTTCAACACGCCCTCGCCGGCCAGCTGGTCTGCATACAGCTGCCGCGCCACCGCGTGCGAGCGGATGGCCTTGTACATCACCGGCTGGGTGATGGCCGGCTCGTCCGCCTCGTTGTGACCCAGGCGGCGGTAGCACACCAGGTCGATGACAACGTCCTTGCGGAACTTCTGGCGGTATTCCAGCGCCAGCCGGCCGACGAACAGTACGGCCTCCGGATCATCCGCGTTGACGTGGAAGATCGGCGCTTCGAGCATCTTGGCGACGTCGCTGCAGTAGATCGTGGAGCGTGCGTCGTGGGGATTCGAGGTGGTGAAGCCGACCTGGTTGTTGATGATCACGTGGAAGGTGCCACCGGTGTAGAAACCACGCGTCTGCGACAGCTGCAGGGTCTCCATCACCACGCCCTGGCCGGCGAAGGCGGCATCGCCGTGGATCAGCACCGGCATGACCTTCGCGCCGGTGGCATCCCCGCGACGCTCCTGACGCGCGCGCACCGACCCTTCGACCACCGGATTGGCGATCTCCAGGTGCGAGGGGTTGAAGGCCAGCGCCACATGCACGTTGCCGGCCGGGGTCTTGAGGTCGGCGGAGAAGCCCTTGTGATACTTCACGTCGCCCGAGCCCTTGAGGTGGGCCAGATCGTACTTGCCTTCGAACTCGGTGAACAGGTCCGCGGGCGGCTTGCCCAGCACGTTCACCAGCACGTTCAGGCGGCCGCGATGGGCCATGCCGATGATGACCTCCTCCACCCCGGCCTGGCCGGCCTGCTGGATGGTGTCGTCGAGCAGCGGAATCAGGGAGTCGCCGCCTTCCAGGGAGAAGCGCTTCTGGCCCACGTACTTCGTGTGCAGGTAGCGCTCCAGGCCGTCCGCTGCCGTCAGCTGCCACAGGATGTTGCGTTTTTCTTCCGCGCTGAACCTGCGCGTCAGCTGCCCTTGCTGGAACTGGTCCTGCAGCCACAAGCGCTCCTCGGACACCGACACATGGGCGAACTCAGCGCCGATGGTGCCGCCATAGATCCGCTCCAGCTGTGCCAGCGTGTCGCGCAGCTTCTGGCGCCTGGGCACGGCCGGAATACGACTGGAGGTGAAAAACTCGGTATCCAGATCAGAGTTGTCGAGCCCGAAGTATCCCAGCTCCAGCACGCTGGGCTTGGGTCGGACCATCAGGCCCAGCGGGTCGAGCCTGGCCACCAGGTGCCCGCGGTTGGCCCAGATCTGCACCAGACGCGACACCGCCGCCTGCTTCGCACCTCCCGGGGACTCGCCAGGCGCGGCAACCGGCGCCGCCAGCGCCAGCGGCAGGGTGGCCCGGGCGGCAATGCCGGCGATCACCGGGCCGTGAGCCCGTTCCGCGGCAGACCTGGGCCCCAAGCCATCGAAGTAGCCGCGCCATTGCGCGGATACACTGGCTGGATCAGCCAGGTACTGTTCGTAGAGAGATTCGAGATAGCCGGCGTTGCCGCCGTACAGGGGGGTTGTTTCAAGCATTGGGGGGTGCTCAGTGCGACTGGCGCTAACGCTTTGAAAATACGAGCGGCAAAGGATAAGTTTAACGGATCCGGTGCGGCTATGAAACGAATCAGGTCCGCCTGCGGGCACGTGTTTGCATTACTTTATCTTCAGGATCAGGGTCCGCCCCCGGACCGGGGCGAACGGCTGCTGGCGCAGGGAGAAACCCCGTTCAGCTCAGGTGCGCCCCGAGGCGGTCGCCGGCGGCCTCGGGCGGCGGCTGCAGGCCATCGGGACGATCCGCGACAACCTCCGGCAACGTGCCATGCTTGCGCACCAGAGTATTGGTGACCATCAGGGTCATCAAGAAACCTTCCGGTGTCAGTTCGATGCTCTTGCGCGCCACGCGTGGAATCGGGATGCGGGACTTGATGCAGTAGCTCAGCAGCGCAGCTGCCACGATCTGCAACGGGAACGCGCAGCGGCGCAGCTTGTCGGTGGTTTTGCCATAGTGCGAATCCTCGACCACGATCTCAAGGCCCGGTTCTTCCGCATCGTCGAGGCCCATGATGCGCGCGCTGTGCAGGCGGCCGCTGGCAAGCTCACCGGACCGGGACTGGTCGAGTTCCAGCAAGGCATCCACCGCGGTTTCCAGCGGAACCATCAGCCGACGGGTTTCCTCAATTCGCAGTGTTGCCATAAGGCAAAGCTTGCCGCAACGCGGCTGCCCGAACTGAGAGCCATGCCGCATTAATGACAGGCATTGTCGTGTCGGCCGTGTCATAACGAGAACCGCGGCACAGGCCCACGTGCGGCTATTGTCTCCCCCGGAGCCGGACCTGCAGCTCCTGGCGCCGGTAGTCGATGATCAGCACGTCCATCAGCCCGAGGGTGTCCATGCCGATCAGCAGGGCCGGCGTCTGCGTGAGTCCCCAGGACTCGAAGATGTGCAGGTCGCAGAAGGTGATGTCTGATCCCTGGATGAGCGCCGGCCCGAGTTCGATGGGAGGCAGCACATGGGTCTGGCCGGGCTGGGAGTCATCGGTGGCACCGGTGATGGTGACATCGTGCAGGCCTGCATCGCCCGGATGGGTCAGCAGTGCGCGCCTGAGGGCCAGGTTGCCCACGCTCACCTGCCCGCCCGTGTCGATGATGGCCACCGCGCGCACCCGGCCGATGTACACCTGTGTGCGCAGCAGTCCCTTGGCGTCGACATGCACGGGGATCGTCACGAAGCCGGGCGCGGCGCGCCATTCGTGCGAATGCTTGATGGTGATGACGTCGTTGCCGAAGTCGATGAAAATGCGCTTGTCGCCCAGGCCTTCGACACCGAGCACCCCCTGCGCGCCGCCCAGCGCATCCGGCACGATGGGCAGCAGCGGATCATCCAGTTGCAGGTCCCCGACCCGCAGCGAATCCGCGCGGAACACCGGCACCGTCAGTGAGCCGGTGACCCCGCGCAGCAGCACACCCGTGGCGCTCGCCGGCATCAGGCCGAGTTCCGCCGCCACAGCGGCGGTGATGGCGGAATGGCTGGCGCCGGTGTCCAGCACCAGCCTGAACGGCCCTTTGCCATTGATGAACACGGGCGCCCAGATGCGTCCCAGCCGATCACGCAGCGTGGGCGCGACATAGCGCAGCTCCGGGGCGCTGACCGTCACCTCCTGCAGCTGGTCCATCGGTGCAGGTGTGGGTGTGGGTGTGGATGTGAGTGCTGACGCCGGTGCCGCCGCTGCCAGAGCCGAAGCGGGCAGCAGCAACAACCCGATCACTGTGACGGCTGCGGTGTGCATAGGTTTCCCCGCCTGCACAGTCTCACCCGCTGGTTGAAAAATCAACCGATGGGGCGTGATCTCAGCGTACCGCTCACAGCCCGTATGTCGATTGATTCGGTCGAGGGATCGAACAGGACCCGCGCCTCCCCCCGGCGCAGCTGGCGCAGCACCTGCTCCACCTTGTGCGCCAGCGGGACTTCGGTTGCGCCATACTCGGTGCCCTCGCGCAGCACGAAGGACTCCACCACGCCTTGGAGCGCCTCCGGGGACAGTTCATCCCAGGGAATCTCCACGGGGCCCGCTGCCGGATCGAGCCCTGCATGGGCTTGCGGCGCAACGTCCGGAACGTCTGTCACGGCGGCATCTCCTCGGCGGCAGCCTCGGCGGCCGTCACTCGCACCGGCAGGGCCATGTCCTCGCGCAGCCAGCCGCTGCGGCCATCCTCCGTGCTGACGCGCTCGAAGTCATGGAACCGTTGCGCAAAGTATACGATCTCCCCTTCCCGCAACTCGAAACTGACGTCCGCGGCATCCGCAGGCGCAATACGCACCAGGGCCGGCCCTTTCACCACCACCGCGCGGTCGAGTTCAGGCCAGCGCAGCACAAGGGCATCAGCCGCGATCACGGCGCCGCAGGCTCCCGCCAGCACCACCATCTTCACCCACCGGCCGCCTTTGCCGCAGGCCAGCCACGCCAGCGCGGCACACAGCGCGAACACCGACAGCATCGCCACCCATGCCCAGGCATCGAAGGTCAGTACTGCGCTTGCGCGCGCCCACAAACCCGGCGCAGCCACGGTGATCCCGGCCCGCGTGCGTGCCTGGCCCAGCGCCTGCTCCAGCGCCGGGTCCTGCGGCGCCAGCACCAGGGCGCGCTCGTACTGCAGTATGGCCTGTCCCGG
>DAIDKA010000180.1 GCA_027451085.1 Gammaproteobacteria bacterium | reverse complement strand
GCGCACCTGCAGGTCGAACAGGATGTCGAGCACGCGCGGATCGATGTCATGCTGCTCACCGCTGCGGAAGTCCCGCAGCAGGTGCCTGATCCGCGCCATTGCAGCAGGCTGGTAGCAGCCATCGCAGAAGTATTCGGCGGCCAGCGTCTCGCCCGTGTGCGTGTGCACGAAACTCAGCGAGCGCGGCCCGGCCGCGCTCGCCAGCGCCCGTCCGACGGGCGCCAGCACCAGCGCACTGCCGGCAACGGCGCGCAGCAGCTTGCGGCGGTTGAGCGTGCTGTCCATGCTGCAACTATATCCGGGCCGGACACCCACGCAAACACCACCTGTCACATAATGCGCGGCCAAGCCCAGGAAACACGCCAAGAGCCCCGCTCAGGAGCCGTAATGTCAGCCCCGCCCACGTTCCCACAAGCCCACCCGGCCGAAAGCGCATCCCCCGCCGCAAGCATCAGTGCGCTGATAGATGCCCTGCCATTATCGGCAGTGCAGTTGCTGGTGGCCGTGCTGTGCGGCCTCGCCATGTTCGTGGACGGCTACGACCTTCAGGCCCTGCCCCTGACGGTACCCTCGATCGCGCAGCAGATGCACGTGGCACCGGCAGGATTCGGCCTGGCGCTGGCGGCAGCGACGGTGGGTCTCGCCCTGGCCGGCATTGTGCTGGCGCCGCTGGGTGACCGCATCGGCCGCAAGCCGGCGCTGCTGGCGGCGTTGCTGATCATCGGCGTGTCGTGCCTGCTGACCATCACCGCGACCACGCCCGCGCAGTTCACGCTGTGGCGGTTCCTCACCGGCCTGGGGCTGGGGTTCGGCATCCCCAACTGCAATGCCTGGACCGCGGAATACGCACCGCTGCGCCGCCGCGCGCTCATCCTGGTGCTGATGAACGCCGCGATCAGCGCCGGTGCCTTCCTCTCGGCGTTCATCGCGCCGCGCGTGATCGCCGCCTACGGCTGGCAGGGCACCTTCGTGGTCGGCGGCGTGCTGCCGCTGCTGCTGGCCGCCGCCGTCGGGCTGGCGCCGGAGTCCCTGAAGTTCATCGCCACCCGCCGTGCCGATGATCCCCGCATCGGCCCACTGCTGGCGCGTATCGCCCCGGACCTGGCCTGGCCGCCGGCCGGTGCCGCCAGCCAGCCAGCAACGCCAGCCTCCGCGGCAGCGGCACGGCCCGCCCAAAAGCCGCCGCGCGTGTCGCTGGCCGCCGTGCTGACGCCGCAATACCGCTCACGCACCCTGTTGCTGTGGCTGGTGACGGCGCTGAACCTCTTCATCCTGTTCCTGCTGCTGAACTGGCTGCCGACGCTGCTGCAGTCCGCCGGGCTGCCTGCAGCAGCGGCGCTGCAAGGCACGGCGCTGATCCAGCTGGGCGGACTCATCGGCGGCCTCACCCTGTCACGCTTCATCGACAGCGGCCACACGCTGCCGGCGCTGCGCGCGGCGTTCATCATTGCGGCCGCGTGCCTGGGCGCATTCCTGCTGCTGCCGGCGGGTGGCGCCTGGAACGCCCTGCTGCTGTTCATCGGTCTGGGGATCAGCGGCGCGCAGCTGGGGCTCAATGCCCTGGCAACCGCGTACTACCCCTCGGCCATCAAGGCCACGGGCATGAGCTGGGTGGGCGTCATCGGCCAGTCCGGCGCCTTCATGGCTCCCCTGGCCGGCAGCTGGCTGATCGCGCACCAGGTGGCCCCGACGCACATCCTCGCGCTGCTGGTGCTGCCGGCGCTGGCCTGCGTGGCGGTGGTGCTCGCCATGCGCCCGCAGTGGCAGGCGCACTGAGTTCAATCAAGCCCGACAAAAACCACGCTTTTTGTCGGGCGCACCACCCCCGCAAAAAGGGCCGCAGGCCACTTTTTGCCATGGACTAGAACATCGAAATCGGGTTGGGGGATTTCTCCGGCACGTCCTGCACCGAGTCCCAGTGCTCGACGATCATGCCACCCTGCAGGCGGAAGATGTCGATGACGATGAAGCCACGGTCATCCGGATGGCGCTTCACGTGGTAGTGCAGGATCACGTGGTTGCCGTCCACGAACGAGCGCAGCAGGTGCTGGCTGGAGTCGGGGTTCTGCCCGCGGATGAAGGTCAGGAATGCCTTGAGGCTTTCGCGGCCAGGCGCGGCCATGGGACTGTGCTGGATGTAGTCCGGCGAGATATACCGGTCCACCTGCGAAGCATCCAGGGGCTGCAGCACGTTGTGGAACAACCCGAGCACATGCTCCAGGTTCCTCTGTTCCTCGGGCGAGCGGTCGCCGGAGCTTGCGGCGCTCATCAGGACATCACCCAGGACACCAGGCCCGGACCGTCATGCGACACCTTCAGGCGGGTGGCGCTGCGCACCTTCATGCCGGACTCGCGGCCCAGGGTCTGCAGTATGAAATGATCCGTGTGGGTGCCGACCCCGGCGATGCGCAGCTTCCCGCCCCGGACCATGGCGCGCACCTTGGAATACCACAGCACCCCGGCATCGCCCTCCACGGGCAGCACCGCAACACCACGGTCGGCATGCACCTGCGCGAAGGCGCGCGCGTCCGCATAGCGTTCGTTGTAGATCACCAGGTCCACGTCGTGCACCTGCGAAGCCCAGCCGGCGCGGCCCGCGGCAGCGGCAGCGACCGCTGCGGCGCCGGCCAGGAATTCCCGTTTGTTCATCATCTGGGCGAGTTCCTTGTAAGGTAGGCGGCGATGGCGTCGGCATCGGCGTCGTCAACTTCGGTCTTGCGGATGGGCGGCATGCTGCCGATGCCGACGCGCATGAGGGTCTTCACCATCACCGCGTTGAGATCGGTGCGCTTTTCAAGTTCAGCCTTGTCGAGGGGCATGCGGCGCGCCAGCGCATTGGTGCCCCACATGCCGGGCCCGTGGCAGGGCAGGCACTTGATGTCGAACACTTTCCTGCCGTGCTGCTGCTGCGCAGTCAGCGGCGCGTCGGCCGCGATCACGCCCGCGGTCGCCGCGGCCGCCACCGCGGCCGCCAGCAGTGTCCTGATGCCATTCATGCCGGCTTCCCCTTGTGAACCCGCTGCGCACTGCCCCACAGGCCCTGTTTGCCCGGCGCCAGGATGCCGTTGGGGTCGAGCGCGTCCTTGACCTTGTCACCCAGGCGCCGCGCGGCGTGGTCGTTGTAACCGTACATGTCCGCGACGTCGTCCATGAAGCTGATGTGTGCGCGGTAGTCACCGAAGCCCTTGGCGGCACCATCCTTGTAGAGCACCCGCGCCAGCTCCCGCGCCCTGCGGGTCATCTCCGCGTCCTCGCGGTTGAAGAAGGTGCACGGATTCACGACGATGGCCCGGCCGCCGATGTTGAGGAAGCCGCAATAGCAGTCGAAGCCGAACTCGACATAGCGCCTGTACACCATGTCGTAGACCTCGGCGATGCGCGAGCCGATGGGCGCCACCACCGGCGCATAGTTGATGTGCCCGCCCGGACCGCCGTACCAGTCCACGCCGGCCAGCGGAAACAGCACCGGCGACACCCGCATCCAGCCGGCGAGCGGTTCACCGCGGTGCCACCGCATGGTCTTGACCTTGGCGCCGGGAACCTTGTCAAAGGCCGCGCGGATCTTCGCCTCGCGCAGGTCCAGGCCCTTGTCGGAGTCGAACAGGTTGAAGCCCACGTTCCACATGCCCTCCCCGCGCGAACGCAGGGTCTGCTCCACGAAGTCCAGCGGCATGCAGCCCGGCCCCTTGTAGATGGTGGAGCGGGTTTTGCCCTGCGCGGACATGGGGTCCATGATGGAACGGTAGGGATTGGTGATCGTGTAGGGGGCGTTGATGGTGTCGTCCAGGCGCAGCGGCCGCAACGTGTCCACCATCACCGGCAGGTCCCCCATGTCCGGCAGGCTGATGGCGAAGTTCGCCACCGCTTCGGGCTCCGGCAGCAGCCAGATGCCCATCTTGGTCACGACGCCGAAGTTCGACTGCGTGAACATCAGGTCCCATACCGGCCCGTAGCCGTACTTGAACACCTGCCACTCCTGGCCACCCGGATTGACCCCGCCCATGCCGGTACGCACCACGTCACCGTTGGCCAGCACCACTTCCATGCCGCAGATGCTGTTCGCGTTCACACCGTAGGGGGTGTACCCCACGCCGTGCTCCAGGGCATTGCCGATGACACTGCCCCAGCCCGGGGCCGGCGTTGAAATCCACAGCTTCCCGCCCTGCGCCTGCAGCGCCTCGAACAGATCGAAGAAGTTCACACCCGGCTCGACCAGCGCGTAGCCCAGCTCGTTGTTCACTTCGAGCACCCGGTTCATCCGCTTCAGGTCGAGCACCACGCTGCCGCGCAGCACCGGCGCCGACCCGCCATAGGCAAGATTGCGGCCGGTGGACACGGGCCACAGCGGGATGCGGTGGCGGTTGGCGATCTTCACCAGCGCCTGCACCTCCTCCGCCGTCGTCGGCGCCAGTGCGGCCGAGCAGGCGTGCTTGTCGGCGTCCCCCGGCGCGAAGGCGTCGAGGTAGGTATGGCGATCCTCCTCGGAGGTCAGCACCCAGTCGTGGCCCACGACGCCTGCGAATTCCTTCAGGGCCTGGTTGAAGTCCGCGGCGCTGACGCCGGGAGGCAGGGGAGCGGATGCAGTCATGGTCACACCACCGAATAGATGCGCTGGATGTTGCCGTCGGCGCGGCGCTCGCCGAAACCCACGAACACATGGCGCGTGAGCCAGTCGTGCCTGCCGATGGGGGTCTCGAAGCGCGGCTGCGAACGCAGGTAGTACTCGGACGGGTCCACCACGGGTCCGTTGTTGAAGGCCATCTCGCGCAGGCGCTGCATGGTGTCGGGCTTGCGGCCCCAGAGGAAGCCGGCGTTGTACAGCATGATCAGCGTGCCGTCCTCCTCCTGCAGCATGTAGCGCGCGTCAAAGGACAGCGTGCCATCCGGGCGGAACAGCGCGTAGTCGCCGCCGCTGTTGGGGACGATGCTCCCCTTGATGCGCGGTCCCTCGAAGCTCCCGCCGTCGACATACACCGCGCCGCGGCCGGCACCGGTGGGCATGTCGTTGATGTTCTGCGCGCGCGTGAACCGCACCTGCAGGTCAAACGCGAATTCCAGCTGTCCCGACATGTTCAACCCTTCTTCCTGATGACCAGTTCCGGCGGACGCTTGCGCGGCACGTATTCGCCCCTGCCGGGGAAGCGAGCCAGCACCGGGCCGTCCCACAGCCGGATTGTGCGCTCTTTGAACAGCCACTCGCCGTCGACCTTCACCACGACATCATCGTAGTACCCGGTGAAGCGCAGCGTGTACGGCGGCTCGCCGCGGCACTCGGTGACGAACGCGAATGACCTGGCGGTCACGCGCTGCGAGTCACCGCGCAGCAGCACCTGGGTCACATGGTGCTGCCGGCCGGGGAACCCCGCGGACTGGCTGTAGTGCTCGATCAGGCCACGGACGCCCTCGCGACCGCTCCAGACGTCGGGGTCCTCGAACACCGCCTCGGTGACCACGGCATCCGCGGTGAACAAGGTCATGAAGGACTCGACGTCCCCGGTATCCAGCGCCCACGAATAGCGCGCGATCAGGTCGTGGATGGCCAGGCGGTCCTCGACCGGCGGCATGTTTTTCTGCAGCAAGGGGATCTCCGATTGACAGCGGGCCTTGAGAAATCTTTTGAAAAGCGCCTTTAGAAGCTCGCCGCGCCGCCGTCCGCCAGCAGGTCAATGCCGGTGACGAAGCTGGACTCGTTGCTGGCCAGGAACAGCACGGTGGTGGCGATCTCCTGCGGCGAACCCATGCGCTTCATGGGGGTGTTCTCGATCATCTGCTTGCGCAGCATCGGGATCGCGGCGGCCGGCAGCCCGGCGGTACGGCCGATGATGGGCGTGTCCGTGGGGCCCGGGCTCACCACGTTGACGCGGATGCCCTTGCCCACCAGTTCCGCCGCGAAGCTGCGGCCCAGGGCGCGCAGGCCCGCCTTGCTGGCCGCGTACACCGAACCGGTGGGAATGCCCTTGAGCGCGCCGATGGAGCCGGTGAGGATGACGCTGCTGCCTGACTTCAGGTACGGCAGCGCCTGCTGCACCGTGAAAAACACGCCCTTGAGATTGACGTCGTGCAGCTGGTCCCAGTCCGCCTCCGTCACGGCCTCTATCGGCTTGAAGGCGCCGATGCCCGCGTTGACGAACAG
>DAIDKA010000179.1 GCA_027451085.1 Gammaproteobacteria bacterium | reverse complement strand
GTCTACGCGAGCCGCGCGCGGAGCAGGTGGCAGTGCTGATGCGGGACCGCGCGCAGCTGGTGGAATCACTGGCGCAGGTGCGCTATGCGCAGGACCTGGTGGAGATGCCATGAAAACCCAACGCCGGCTTGGAAAGTCCGGATCAGGAGCAGTCATGATCAGACAGGCAGTAGCGATGTGTTTCGGCTTGCTGTTTGCCCTCAACGTGTTCGCGGCTGGCAGCAGCGCGCCGGTGGGCAACGATGACCTGGACGTGAAACTGGCCGACGCCCGCGCGCGGCTGGAAGCCGCTGCGCGCGACGTGGCGCAATTGTCGAGCCAGCTGTCAGGGCAGTTGTCGCAGCAGTTGTCCGGTGAGATCACCAGCGCCACGGCCGAAGGCATGCGTGGCGCCGCGGAGGGCATGCGCCAGGCGGCTGAGCGCATGCGCACCCTGCATACGCGGGCCGTGCTGGGACTGCAGGTGCAGACCGATCAGGCGGGCAAGGATCAGGGGGTGCGGGTGATCGAGGTCAGCCCGGGCGGTCCCGCCGCCGAGGCCGGCGTGCATCCGGGTGATGTGATCATGGCGCTGAACGGCACACCGACAACCGGGTCGCGGGGCGCGCGGGATCTGGTGGAGCGCATGGAAGGCGTGGAACCGGACAGCAAGGTGTCCCTGAAGCTGCTGCGCGCAGGCAAGCCGCTGAGTCTTACGGTCACGGCGCGGCCGGTGTATGGCGGTTTTGCCTGGACAGCACCCGGTGCAGTCGGTCACGAAACGAGGATCAGAGGCGATTCCATTACTTTCGGCGGTGGTCCTGACGGCGGCTGCGGCCCGTTTTCCGGGCTGGAGTTGGCGGCCCTTTCGCCGGGTCTCGGTCAGTACTTCGGCACCCATGAGGGCGTGTTGGTAGTGCGTGCGTTGCATGCCGGCGAAGGATTTCCGCTGCAGGACGGGGACGTGATCCTGTCCATCGACGGTCGTGTGCCGCAGGACGGTTTGCGCGCCATCCGCATCCTGTGTTCCTACCAGCCGGGGGAGAAGGTGCATCTGAAGTTGATGCGACAGAAGAAGGGACTGGATGTGGAGGTGAGCGTGCCTGAGCAGCCGCGCGACCGCAGTGGGCATGCCATGCCGCCGGCGCCGCCAGTGCCACCCATTGCCGGTGAGCCGCCTGCTGGCGTGATCCCGGCGCCCCAGTCGGGTACCGGCGACTGCCTCAATCCGCGCCCGCCGCCGATCGATCGCATGCCGGGCGCGCAGGCGCCTTGCATCCGCCTGCCCAACCCGCTGCCGCCGCAGCGGCCGTCCTTCGTGCCGTTGCTGGCCGGTAACGAGGCCGGTCTTGGTACCATGGGGGGGTGCAGCCAGCTGATTTTGCCTTCGACCTCCCCCCCGAACTGATCGCCCAGGCCCCGCTCGTCGAACGCTCGGCGAGCCGTCTGCTGGTGCTGCCGCGCATCGGGGATGTGCCCGCCGCCGGACAACCGCCCGGCGAACTGCGCGATCTCGGTATCCGGGATCTGCCTGCGCTGCTGCGGGCGGGGGACCTGCTGGTGCTGAACGACACGCGCGTGATTGCCGCGCGGGTCATGGGCAGCCGGCCCACCGGCGGCCGGGTGGAGATCTTCCTGGAGCGCATCACCGGCGAGGACACGGCGCTGGTGCAGATGCGCGCCAGCAAGCCCGTGCGTCCCGGCCTCGAGGTTGCAACGGCCGGTGGCCCGGTCCAGGTGCAGGAGCGGCTCGAGGGGCTGTGGGCGGTGCGTACCCCGGGCCCCGCGCTGGCATTTTTTGAAGCCCATGGCGCCGTGCCGCTGCCGCCCTACATCCAGCGCGCGGCGGATGCCGCGGACAAGGAACGCTACCAGAGCATTTTCGCGCGCGATCCGGGCGCCGTGGCCGCGCCCACGGCCAGCCTGCACTTCGATGCCGATCTGGTGGCCCGCCTGGATGCCGTGGGCGTCGAGCGTGCCTTCGTCACCCTGCATGTGGGCGCGGGCACCTTCCAGCCGGTGCGCAGTGAACAGCTGGAGCAGCATGTGCTGCACCGGGAGCAGGTGGTGGTGGGGGCGGATGTCTGTTCCGCCATTGCCCGCACGCGGGCCCGCGGTGGCCGGGTGATCGCGGTGGGCACCACCGTGGTCCGGGCCCTGGAGTCCGTGGCATTGCAGCTGGGGGAAGGGGATGGGACGTTGCATCCCTGGTCCGGGGATACCCGGCTGTTCATCCGCCCGGGCTTCGAGTTCAACGTGATCGACGGCCTGGTCACCAACTTCCACCTGCCGCAGTCCACGCTGCTGATGCTGGTGTGTGCCTTTGCCGGGCGTGAGCGCGTGCTCGCGGCCTATGAGCACGCGGTCCGGCAGCGCTACCGTTTTTTCAGCTATGGCGATGCCATGTTCCTGACGCCACCCACGACCATCCCGCATGCAACCCAGATTTGAACTGTTGAAGTCCGAAGGCGCGGCGCGCTTGGGAGTCCTGACCACCACCCACGGCGTCATCGAGACCCCGGCCTTCATGCCCGTGGGCACCTACGGCACCGTCAAGGCCATGACCCCCGAGGAACTCGAAGGCCTGGGCGCCCACATCATCCTGGGGAACACCTTCCACCTGATGCTGCGGCCGGGGCCCGAAATCATGGATGCCCACGGCGGGCTGCATGGCTTCATGCACTGGAACCGGCCCATCCTGACCGACTCGGGCGGCTTCCAGGTGTTCAGCCTGGCCGAGCTGCGCAAGATCAGCGAGGAGGGTGTGAAGTTCCGTTCGCCGCTGGACGGCAGCGCAGTGTTCCTGACTCCG
>DAIDKA010000178.1 GCA_027451085.1 Gammaproteobacteria bacterium | reverse complement strand
GGCGCTGCGGTCAGAACATTCGCCAATGTCACGCAGGAGCGCCTTGCGAACGCCGACGCTGATCCTGGCCAGTGGATGTCGCACGGCCGCACCTGGGATGAACAGCGCTTCAGTCCGCTGACGCAGATCAACGACCACAACGTGCAGCACCTGGGGCTCGCCTGGTTTGCTGATCTCAACACCTACCGCGGCGTCGACGCCAATCCGCTGGTGATCGACGGGGTGCTGTTCAACGTGTCCGCCTGGGACATCACCACCGCTTATGACGCCGCCACCGGCAAGGTGCTGTGGACCTATGATCCGAAGATCCCGCTGGAATGGGCCCGGCTGGCCTGCTGCGGGCCCGTGAGCCGCGGCCTTGCCGCCTGGCACGGCAAAATCTACATCGCCGCGCTGGATGGCCGGCTGATCGCGCTGGATGCGGCCACCGGCAGGCCGGTGTGGAGCACGCAGACCCTGGACCCGGGCCAGCCGCTGTCGATCACCGGGGCGCCGCGCATCGCCGATGGCCAGGTGGTGATCGGCAATGCCGGTGGCGACTTCGGCGCGCGCGGCTATGTCAGCGCCTACGATGCGGAAACCGGCAGGCAGACCTGGAAGTTCTACATCGTGCCCGCAGACCCGGCGAAGATGCCGGAAGGCTTTGCCTCCGACTCGGTCATGCCCATGGCGGCGAAGACCTGGACCGGGCAGTGGTGGAAGACCGGCGGTGGCGGCAATGACTGGGACACCATCGTGTTCGATCCGAAGCTGCACCTGGTGTACTTCGCCACCGGTAATGGCTCGCCGCACCCGCAGGCGTTCCGCAGTCCGGGTGGTGGTGACAACCTGTTCCTGTGTTCGATCGTTGCGGTGGACTCGCGCACCGGCCAGTACAGGTGGCATTACCAGGAGATCCCCGGGGAGGAGTGGGACTACGACTGCACCGCGCCCCTGATGCTGGCGGACCTCAAGCTCCACGGGCGCACGCGCCAGGTGATCCTGCATGCGCCCAAGGACGGGTTCTTCTACGTCCTGGATCGCGCCACGGGCAAGCTGCTGTCGGCGAAGAACTATGTGCCCAATACCTGGGCCAAGGCCATCAACCTCAAGACCGGCCGGCCGGAGATTTATCCGGACTCGTTCCTGACAGTGCATCCGCACCTGATGACTCCCAGCACCGGTGGCGGTCACAACTGGAACCCGATGGCCTACAGCCCGATCACCGGGCTGGTGTACATCCCGACCATGGAGCAGTGGATGGTGGTGTCGCGCCTGCCGGACGGCCAGTGCGTGTTCCATCTCGGGCGCTCGACGATCTGCACCAGCTATACCAATGAGCCGCAGCTGCGCAAGAAGCTCAACCACGAGGCCGAGACCCGCGACAAGGGTTACCTTCTGGCCTGGGATCCGGTGAAGCAGAAGGAACGGTTCCGCATTGCGTACCCGCACCCGGGCAATGGCGGCATCCTGGCGACGGCAGGCAACCTGCTGGTGGAGGGCACCATCAACAAGACGCTGGCGATCTACCGCGCTGACAACGGCAGGAAGCTGTGGGAGATGCCGGTGGGCACGGTGCCGGTGGCCGCGCCCATCACCTACGAGGCGGGTGGCAAGCAGTACATCGCGGTCGACGCCGGCTGGAACAGCGCCATCGTCCATGGCCTCGACGCGGGCGGAAAGGAGTTTTCAGTCGGGCCGGCGCGCCTGCTGGTGTTCACGCTGGGGGCGAGCGGCGTGGAACTGCCGCCGGCACCCACCGCTGCGGAAATTCCCGCGCCACCTGCGCAGGAGCCGGCGCCGGCTCTGGTGGAGCAGGGCGCGGGACTGTTTGCAGCCAACTGCGCCGTGTGCCACGGCCAGAACGCCATCGGTGCCGGGGTGCGCGACCTGCGTCACCTGACGCCCGAGCTGCATGCCGACTTCAGCAACATCGTGCTGGGGGGCAAGTTCAAGGCCAAGGGAATGGCGTCTTTCAAGGATGTGCTGACCCCGGGGCAGGTGGACGCCATCCACGCGTTCGTGATCAAGCGGGCGCAGGAGGACTGGCAGCCCGACTTCCTGCATCCGAAGAAGCAACGCTAGAGGAATGCAACAGCAGGCCGCCGGGAGCGCCGCAGGCGATCACGCCGATCACGCCGATCACGGCGGTTGCGGTCAGGGGCCGGGCTATCCACCCGGTGGCCTGCAGTTCCACGTCCTGCGTCACGCTTGGGCCCCCATGGGGGTATAATCAGGGCAACCTTCCAGTGGAGACGTCGATGGCCGACCGCTTCAACCGTTCCGGCAACCCGGGCCTGAATGACAGGACTTTCGCCAGCCAGCCGCTGGCCGGATACGGCGAACAGCGCATGACGCTGTCCGGCGCGATCAATAAATCGTTCCTGCTGCTGGTGGTGCTGCTGGCGGGCGCGCTGTGGCCCTGGTCGCAGTACATGGCCACCGGGGATACCGCCGTTGTCGGCACCTCGGTGATGATCGGCCTGGTCGGCGGCATGATCCTGGGGCTGGTCATCAGCTTCAAGGCCACGCTGGCGCCGGTCCTCTCGATTCCCTATGCGGCGTGCGAGGGCCTGGTCCTGGGCGGCATCTCCGCCGTGCTGGAACGCCGCTACCCGG